>NZ_JBEXPJ010000163.1:0-20637 GCF_040611995.1 Lentzea sp. NPDC006480 | reverse complement strand
GCACCGACCTGGTCTGCGCCATCCGGTTCGACGACGACGAGGTCGTGAGCTTCTCGGCGACCGACACCGACGACAGCCTCGCCATCACCGGCGCGCTGGCCGTGCACTGCGAGCAGGCACTGGGAAGACCGGCCGGCACACAACGCCGGATCGGCGCGATGGCCGCGATCACCCTGGCCGGCGCGGGCGGTGCGACCACGGCCGTCTGGGCGGCGTTTCAGACCCCGGAATCAGCCGGCGGCACGCATTTCGGGCTGGCCATGGTCGCGGTCACGGGGTTCGTGACCGCCGTGATCACCGGGACCGCGCTGATCGCTGTTGTGCGGGCGCCTCGACCGGCCCAGGCCTGACGGAGTCGGGGCCCGCCGAATCGGGCCCGGCCGGATTCGGGACGGTCGCGGAGAACACGCCGATGCCCAGCGCGTACGGGTCGTCGAGCCCCACGGTCTTGAGGGTCTCCACCGGCAACGCCAGCAGCGAGATCGCCACGCCCAGGAAGTAGGCGTCCAGCAGCCCCGTGTCACGCACGGTCGAGGGCAGCCCGGCGGCCTGCTGCAGCGCGGCACCCGCCTCGGCGTTCGCCAGCACCATGCCGGACAACGCCTCACGAACGCCCGGCCGGCGCACCGCCTCCAGGTAGAGCTCCACCATCGCGAGCATCTGGGTCGGGTCGTCGGCGACCGCGCGGCGCAGCAGCGCCGGGTACAGCTCGGCGACGTCGGCAGGGCTGATGTCGGCCGGCGTGGTCTCGCGCAGGCGGTCGACGGCGGCTCGGTGCAGCGAGGTCATCCTGGCCGCGCAGGCTTCGAGGATCTTCTCGCGCGTCGGGAAGTAGTTCTTGGTGGTGCCGATGGGGACACCGGCCTCGCGATCGATCGCGCGGTGGGTCAGGCCCCGGCCGCCTTCCACCGCGAGGATCTGGATCGCGGTGTCGCACAGAAGATCACGACGGCTCACGGTCCGGGACCCTAGCAAGATCACCACGGGTGTGGTGAATCGGGGCGAACGTGCTGGTCCCGGCAGTCGCGGTGATCACTCCGCGTTCGACGACCAGGAACAGCCCGCAGACGCATCTGACGTAGGACACCGGACCGTGGCCCGAGGTGTGCACAGAGACGGCGCAGGAGCAGGACCAGGAGCAGGCGGGGCAGGTGGCGATCATGTCCACCAGCGTGATGTCATGGTCTAGTGCATTTCAACCCTTACGGCGGGGCGGCCGCCGAACTCGCCGCGAAGCTGGTCAACGCCGACCCGGCGACACCGGTCATCGACGTGCTGAAATCGTCGGACTACAAGCCGCTGGGCTCCCTCGACGCACAGCAGGAACGTGACGTACGAGACTGGGTCGAAGGCCTGCGCGAGGTCTTCCGCCACCCCACGGTCGAGCTGCTCAACGAACTGCTCGCGCGGTCGTCGACCACGCACTACATCTCCACCCACGACGGCCGCGCGCCCCACCTGCACTACGCGCGCGAGGACGCCCCCACCGACGTACGGGTCAAGGCGTACACGGCGGCGGGCATGGCGGCGTTGTTCTGCGAGGACGCCGGGCGCATCGGCTGGTGCGGCCGCGAGGGCTGCGGCACGGTCTTCGTCGACACCAGCCGCAACGGCAAGCGGCGCTTCTGCTCGACCAAGTGCGCGAACCGCGTCGCCGTGGCCAGCCACCGCCAGCGCCAGTCGGCGTGAGTTCTGGCAGCGTGCACTCAGTCGGCGTGCACTCAGTCGGCGTGAATGCGGTGCCCGAAGCGGGTGTTCTCGAACGACGACTCGCCCCCGAACGCGGCGTCCACGAAGTCCTCCCGGCCGCGGAACCACGTCTGCGCGAACGACGAGGTCCCCGCGAACCAGGCGCGGCGGAACAGCGCGCGGCCCCCGAACCGCACTCCGGAGCAGTCCATGTCGGAGCCGAACCGGGCGCAGGTGAAGTCCGCGCGGCCGGAGAACCGGGTCGCGCGCAGCGTCACCACCCCGGCGGCGTGCATGCCCGAGAACTCGCCGTTGCCGCACACCGTCATCCCGGCCAGGCTCACCCCGCGCGCGAACACCGACTGCGTGAGCAGCAGGTGCCGCCCGAAGAACGCGCGCCGGGCTGAGAACTCGCCCAGGAACGTGGCCTGGTCGAACCGCGTGTCACCCAGGAACCGCGTCCCGTCGAACAGCGCCCTGCCCAGCCGGGCCTCCGACAGGTCGAAGTCCACCAGCGTCGTCTCGCGCAGGTCCACGTCGCAGCCCAGCCAGAACCCCGGCCCGGGACGCAGGTGGGCCAGCAGCGACGCCTGCAGCACCATCCGCCACCGCTGATCCACCTCCGTGCCCGGCCACGGCAGCTCCCGCAGCGCCTCGCACAGCACGTCCACCGCCGGCTGCCGGTTGGCCACGCACCGCTCGCCGTACTCGACCCAGTCCCGCAGCCCGCTCAGCCGCGCGTCGGCCTCCAGCGCCATCAGCCGCGACCGGATGTCCTCCAGCGGTGTCTGTTCGACCCGAGGCACCACCACGTCGTGGTGCAACGAGAGACGGCGACGGCCCAGCGTCACCGCCGCCACGGCCAGAACAGAGGAGGTCGCTGTGAGCCAGCGCGAGAGAGAGGACATGACTCGATGATGTGACCTGGGTCATTACATCGGACAGTGGTGGAGTTCAACGCAGGGTTCAACGCACCGGTCATTTGTCGATGACGTTGTTCAGCCTTCGAGCTCGGTACTCGGTGTAGGGCTCCAGGCCGTAGCCACGCACGCGGTGGTCGGTGCCGTAGTCGCCGCGCTGCTCGTAGGCGTAGTAGCCGAAGTCGCGGCGCGCGGGGTCGACCCAGCGGTCGAAGATCACGACGTGCCGGTCCCGCCAGGTGTCGCCGATGGCGTCGATGACGATGTCGCCGCGCTTGAGCTCGGCCATGCTGATCAACGTGGAGAGGCCAGGGAGGTCCTGCGTGATCGGACCGGGCTTGTCGAGCTTCGCGGCCATCGACACGTACCCGGAGCAGTCCGTGCGGTACCCGTCCTGCCGCCCGTAGATGTCGTACGGCACGCGGCCGCCGTTGTACGCGGTCAGCCAGCTCGCGGCCCGGTTGATGATCTCGTACCGGTAGACCGGGGTCGCGGCTGCCTGCGCCGGTGCCACCAGCGTGCTCAGCGCGACGAGGACGGCGGCGGCCATCGCGAGGACTCTCATGCGGGGAACTCCCATTCCGTAGATCACCGGTCGGCGCTTAGGGTCGGTTCATGGAGCTGACGGAGCTGTGGTTCGCCGGGGTCGCCAGGCAGGCGCGAGCCGTGCGGTCCGGCGAGGTGACCGCACGCGAGCTGGTCGAAGGGCACCTGGACCGCATCGCCGCGCTCGACCCGCAGCTCAACGCGTTCCGCGCGGTGTTCGCCGAGAAAGCCCTGGCCGAAGCCGCCCAAGCCGACGAACGCCAGGCGCGCGGCGAGGACCTGCCGCTGCTGGGCGTGCCGATCGCGGTCAAGGAGGACATCGCGATCGAGGGCCTGCCCACTCCCAAGGGCACGAACGCCGCCCGCACCCCGGAGCCGGCCGACTCGGCGATCGTGCGGCGCCTGCGCGAGGCCGGTGCGGTGATCATCGGCCGCACCCGCATGCCAGAGCTCGGACTGTGGCCCTACACCGAGAGCGGCTGGGCCGGGCCGACGCGCAACCCGTGGTCGCTCACGCACTCCCCCGGCGGTTCCAGCGGTGGTTCCGCGGCCGCTGTGGCGGCGGGTCTCGCGGCGGCCGCGATCGGCACGGACGGCGCGGGCTCGATCCGCATCCCCTCGGCGGTGACCGGGCTGTTCGGGCTCAAGCCCCAGCGCGGCCGCGTGTCGCTCGCACCCGAACGCGAGGTGTGGGGCGGGCTCGTCGTCGCGGGCCCGATCACCCGCACGGTCCTGGACTGGGCGCTGATCGCCGACCAGATCCACGGCGCCGTTCCCGGCGACCCGCACGTCGCCCATCCGCCGCGCACCACCTTCACCGAAGCCGCGCGGGCCGACCCCGGCAAGTTGCGCATCGGGGTGTCGCTGCGGCCGTGGGGGCCGGGCATCACGATCGCCGGCGAGGTCCGCGACGCCGTGCAGGACACCGCCGCGCTGCTCACCGACCTCGGCCACGACGTCGTGCGCGTCGACCCGCCGATGCGTGACGTCGTCGCCTCCACCCAGTTCGCCGTGCGGTACCTGCACAACGCCCACCTGGCGCGCCAGGGCATGGAGTTCCCAGACCTGCTCGAACCCCGCACCCGCGCGGTCGGCGAGCTCGGCCGGCGGCTGCCGCGTGGCCTGGTGCGGTGGGCGACGAAGGACGACGCGGCGCTCACCGCGTACGCGAACCGGATCTTCACCTCCGTGGACGTGCTGCTCACCCCGGCGCTGACCCGCCCGCCGATCCGCGTGGGCGAGTGGGACGGCCGCAACGTCGTCTCGGCACTGCTCGCGGCCTCGCACTACACGTCGTTCCTGCAGCTGTGGAACGTCGTCGGCAACCCCGCCGCCGCTGTTCCCGCCGGTCGCACCTCGTCCGGCCTGCCGCTCGCGGTGCAGCTCGTCGGCCGCCGGCACGACGAGTGCACGCTGCTGTCGGTGTCCGCCCAGCTGGAGCGCGCTCGGCCGTGGGCGGACCGGACCCCCTCCGGCCTCGGTCATGCGAAGTAGGATAGTACGAGGACGGACTATCCGAACTGGTATTGGTCAGAGTCCTCGTCTGGACAACTCGTCGAGCAGTTGACGGTCCGCCACGTGCCGCGACTTGATGTGGTCCAGGTAGTCCGCGAAGGCGTCGGGCTGCAGGCCGCGCAGCTGTTCGAGCCATTCGACGACGAGTTCCTGCTCCTCGATGCCCCGCCGCGCCAGCTCGACCTCGACGATGCGCCGGTACACCTCGACCGCGAGCCTGCTGCCGTCCTGCACGAGGTGGTTCACCAGCTCGGCCCGCAACGGCGGCCACTCGTCGGTGTGCACGACCAGCGCGCGGATCTTGAGGTAGATGTCGAGGTTGGGCCGGGCGAAGAACGCCTCCCGGCACACCGCGACCGCCCGCTGCGGGGTGCCGCGTCTGAGGTGCTCCTCGACGGCGAGGTCGATGAGCCGCAGTGCCGCCCCGCGCCCGCCGACCGCGCGCAGCCCGCGTTCGACCCATTCCAGGGCTTCGTCGGAGCGGGCGTTGTCGCGCAGCACGGTCGCGACCTGCAGGTAGTGCCAGCCCGACGACAGGTCCTTGGACAGCACCAGCAGCTGCAGGTCGACGTCCTCGGTGTACTCGGCGAGCTCCTCCATCACCCGCAGCAGCGCCCAGCGGGTGCGGTCGTAGCGGCCGGTCTCGCCGAACCCGATCACCGGCAGAGGCTCGAACAGCACCACCGCGCGTTCGCGGTAGTGCTGCAGTCCTTCGTCGTCGAGGGCGTCGGCGTAGGCGGCGAGGCTCACGTCGGGGGCTTCGGGGTGCTGCAACTGCAGGTCGAGGAGCCAGTCGGCGAGACGGACGGGATCGGGTCCGGTCTGGGCGCACGCGCGGGCGTGGATGCTCAGCACGCGGTGGGCGAGCTCGGCCAGCTCCACGCGGTGCCGGCGGGTGGCGGCGACGCCATCGGCGAGCTGGGTGACGATCCGCTCGATCAACGCGACCAGCTCCGGGCCGGGGTCGGTGACCAGCAGCGACTGCAGCTCGACGGACACGGCGGTGAGCGCCTGCCAGCGGCCGGGCCAGCCGGAGCTCTCGCTGGCGGGGTTCTCGCTGTCGGCCTCCACGAGGGCGGAAGCGACGGTGGCGGGCAGCGAGTCCATCACAACATCATTCCCGCGTCACCCGGTCGAGTGGAACAGATGTCGCCCTAACGGATTTAAGGTTCACCCCGCGTGGTCAGACGCCTACAGGTCGGCGAGTTTGCGGGAGAGCACCTCGCGCTCGCGTTCGTTGCCGCACAAGCGAATCGCCTGCTCCAGCTCGGCGCGGGCCTCGTCGAGCCGGCCGAGTCGGCGCAGTAGTTCACCGCGTACTCCGGGTAGTTGGTGCGACTCCTTGAACGCGTCCGCGCCCGCCAGCGAGTCGACGATCGGCAGCGCGGCGGCGGGTCCTTGCGCCATGGAGACGGCGACCGCGCGGTTGAGCTCCACGACCGGTGAGGGGGCGAGCCGGCCCAGGGCGTCGTAGAGCACGACGATGCGGGCCCAGTTGGTGTCCTCGACCGATGGTGCCAGCGCGTGGCACTCGGCGATCGCCGCCTGCAGGCCGTAGTAGCCGTAGCCGCGGCCGATGTCGGCGGCTTTCGCCAGCGCCGCACGGCCGCGGGCGATCGCCGAGCGGTCCCAGCGGCGCCGGTCCTGGTCTTCGAGGAGCACCGTCTCGCCGTCGGGTCCGCGGCGGGCCGGGAAGCGGGCGGCGGTCAGCTCCAGCAGGGCGAGCAGGCTGTGGACCTCGTGTTCCTCTGGCATCAGCCGCGACAGGATCCGCGCGAGCCGCTGCGCCTCGCCGGCCAGGTCCAGGCGCATGACCTCGTCGCCGGACGTCGCCGACGAGCCTTCGGTGAAGATCAGGTAGATGACGCTGAGGACCTGCGCGAGACGGGCGGGGCGTTCGTCGACCGGCGGTACCTCGAACGGCACGCCGGCCGCGCCGAGGGTCTTCTTGGCGCGGGTGATCCGGGCCTGCACGGTCGCGGTCGGCACCAGGAACGCCCGCGCGATCTCGTCGCTGGTCAGGCCGCCGATCACGCGCAACGTCAGCGCCACCCCGGCTTCGCGCGACAGCACCGGGTGACACGAGGTGAAGATCAGGGCGAGGGTGTCGTCGTCGATCTGGTCCGGGTCCCACAGCACGTCGTCGGGTGCGGGCGCGGGGTCGGCGCCGGTGAGCGCGCCTCCCTCGGACAGGTGGTGCGCCATCGCCGCGTACTTCTCGTCGCGGTTGCTGCGGCGGCGGAACGCGTCGATCGCCCGCCGCCGGCCGACGGTGAGCAGCCAGCCAGCGGGGTTGTTCGGCACGCCCTCGCGCGGCCACGTCACCAGCGCTTCGGCCAGGGCCTCCTGCGCGAGGTCCTCGGCCAGCGCGAAGTCGCCGGTGTAGCGGGTGAGCGCACCGATGATCCTCGCGGAGTCGATGCGCCACACCGCCGCTACGGCCTTGCGTCCCGTGGGGTCGCTCATGCTCGCCAAAATAGATCAGAGCTGGTTGTTCGCCTCGCGCCAGGCCCGTTCCTTCTTGATCCACTCGTTGTCCTGCGGGAACTCGTCGATCGTGGGCACGCGGCGGATCTCGGTCTTGAACCCGGCGGCGGTCATCGGGGTGCGCTTGGCCCACTCGATCGCGTCCTGGATCGTCGGCACGTTGATCAGGTAGAAGCCGTTGAACAGCTCCTTGGTCTCGCCGTACGGGCCGTCGGTGACGACGGGCGGCTCGCTGGAGAAGTCGACGACCACGCCCTCCTCGGCGGGCGCGAGGCCTTCCGCGGCGATCAGCACACCGGCCTCGATCAGCTCCTCGTTGAACTTGCCGACGGCCTCGAGCATCGTGTCGAAGTCGATCTCGCCGAGGTTCGCCCACGCCTCGTCGGAGGTCACGCGCCAGATCAGCATGAACTTCATGTCGGTCTCTCCCAGTGGTCGTGCGGGTCCGTTGTGGACCCTTTCACGCCCAGGTCGAACGGGCACGCCGTTCGATCGACACGCACCCCGGAAAAAATCGAGCGGCCCGCCCCGGTGTCCGGGACGGGCCGCTCAGGTGGTGCTGTGCTCAGACCTGGTCGTCCGGCTGGTGCAGTGAACGCGGCTGGTCCGCTTCCAGTTCGGGCAGCACCGACGCGGCGGAGACCGGCCGCGGCGAGCTCAGCGGTCCGGGGACCTCCTGGCGTGCCACGGCCTCCGCGGCGGCGACGGCCTCGGCGACCTTCGGATCGGACTTGAGGTCGAACCAGGCGGCGACGCCGTCGTCCTCGTCCTCCGGCCGCGACAGCTCGCCCTCCTCGGCGGCCGGCGGCTCGTAGCGGAACACGCCGTCCTCGCCCGGCGCGCCGAGCATGCGGGCGAACCCTTCGAGCGCCTTGCCGTAGTCGCTGGGGATCATCCACACCTTGTTCGCGTCGCCCTGTGCCATCTGCGGCAGGGTCTGCAGGTACTGGTAGGCCAGCACCTCCGGGGTGGGCTTGCCCGCCTTGATCGCGGCGAAGATCTTCTCGATGGCCTTGGCCTGGCCCTGTGCCTGCAGGTAGCGGGCGGCGCGTTCACCCTGCGCGCGCAGGATCTGCGACTGCCGCTCACCCTCGGCGGACAGGATCGCCGCCTGCTTGCCGCCCTCGGCGGCGAGGATCTGCGACTGCTTCTGGCCCTCGGCCGTCTTGATGGACGACTCGCGCTGGCCCTCGGCGGTGAGGATCATGGCGCGCTTCTCGCGGTCGGCGCGCATCTGCTTCTCCATCGAGTCCTGAATGGACGGTGGAGGGTCGATCGACTTCAGCTCGACGCGGGCGACGCGCAGGCCCCACCGGCCGGTCGCCTCGTCCAGCACGCCGCGCAGCTGACCGTTGATGTGGTCACGCGAGGTGAGCGTCTCTTCGAGGCTCATGCCACCGACGAGGTTGCGCAGCGTCGTGATCGTGAGCTGCTCGACACCGACGATGTAGTTCGAGATCTCGTAGACCGCGCTGCGCGGGTCGGTGACCTGGAAGTAGACGACCGTGTCGATGGACACCGTCAGGTTGTCCTGGGTGATCACCGGCTGCGGCGGGAACGACACGACCTGCTCGCGCAGGTCGATGCGGGCCCGCACCTTGTCGATGAACGGCACGATGATGTTCAGGCCGGGTGCCGCTGTGTTGCGGAAGCGGCCGAGGCGTTCGATGACGGCGGCCTGCGCCTGCGGGATGACCAGTACCGACTTGACGGCGATGGTCAGCACGAAGATCGCGATTACGGCCACGACCACAAGGGTGATCGGGTCCAACTCGGTTCACATCCTTCTGGGTTCACACAGCCGCGATGACCACGGCGGTCGCTCCCGAGATCTCGACAACGGTGACGGCTTCGCCTTCTTCGATCACGGACCCGTCGAGGGTGCGCGCGCTCCAGGTGTCGCCGCCGATCTTGATCTGCCCGCCGTGCTCGTGCACCTGGGACACCGCGATGGCCTTGGCGCCCAGCAGCGCCTCGTGGTGCATCTTGACCCCCGAGCCGAGCTGCAGCCGCTTCTTCACGAACGGCCGGGCCCCGACGATGAGGCCGACCGACGACGCGGCGAACACGAGCACGCTCACCAGGTCGGCGGCGCCCAGTGCGGACACGCCGGCCGCGGCCAGCGCGGCGGCGCCGAGCATGACCAGCACGAAGTCACCGGAGAGAACCTCGGCGACGACGAGGAGTATCCCGACGATCAGCCAGATCAGCGCGGCCATGGGCCCATACATACACCAACGGGGAGCACCCGGCTCCAAGATTCACCGTGCTGGGCCCCCGACCGTGACGAAATCGATCAATCGGCGGTGTCGAAACCGCGCGCGGCCGTTCGTGTGAGAGGTGACAGCGGTTTCCAGGCGAAGGAGTGTGGCGATGCGGACGATCTCCGCGACGATGCTGATGACGCTCGATGGTGTGGTGCAGGCGCCGGGACGTGCCGATGAGGACACCGCCGACGGGTTCGCTTTCGGCGGGTGGGCCGCCGCCTACAGCGACGACGTGCTGGCCGCCGAGATGGGCAAGGGCATGGCACACACCGGGGCCATGGTGTTCGGGCGGCGGACCTGGCAGGACTTCATCACGGCGTGGGCCTCGACGACCGACGGCAACCCGTTCACCACACACATGAACGCAGCCACGAAGTACGTGGTCTCCCGCAGCCTGCCCGATGCTTCGGCGTGGCAGAACTCGGTGCTGCTGCGCGGGATCGACGACGTGGCCGCGCTGGACGGCTCGCTGTCGATCGTCGGCAGCGCGGCACTGGTGCGGTCGCTGCACGCGGCCGGCCTGGTCGACCACTACACGCTGGTGATCCACCCGCTGACGCTGGGCAGCGGCGCGCGGCTGTTCGACGGATCCGCGCCGCTCACGGAGTTCTCGCTTACCAGCAGTGTCACGACGACGAAGGGCGTGATCGTCGCCCACTACGCGCGGGTGGGACGAGCAGCGTGACGGCGTGGGTCAGTCCTGCGGGACGGTGACGAAGTCGATCAGCCGCTCGACCGCGCCGAGCAGGTCGGACTCGACGTCGCGGTAGCTGCTCACGGCGCCGAGCACGCGCTGCCAGCCCTCCCACGTCTCGCCCCAGCCCAGTGCCGCGCAGACGCCTTCCTTCCAGGGAACGCCCCGCGGGATCACCGGCCAGGCCTTGATCTTGACGGCCTGGGGCTTCACGGCCTGCCAGATGTCGACGTACGGGTGCCCGGTGACCAGGACGTCGGCGTTGTGGATCTGGTCGACGATGCGCTGTTCCTTGGAGTTCGCGACGAGGTGGTCGACCAGCACGCCGAGGCGGCGGTGCGGGGCGGTGCCGAACTCGGCGATGCGCGCGGGCAGCTCGTCCACGCCGTCGAGCGGTTCGACGACGATGCCCTCGACGCGCAGGTCGTGGCCCCACACGCGTTCGACGAGCTCGGCGTCGTGCTTGCCCTCGACCCAGATGCGGCTGGCCTTGGCGGTCTGGGCGCGCAGTCCCTCGACTTTCACCGAACCCGAGGCGCTCACGCGGGGTTTCTGGGGCTGTGGCGCGGGTTTGACGAGGGTGACGGGCTGGCCGTCGAGCAGGAACCCGGCCGGGTTGAGCGGGAAGAGGCGGTGGCGGCCGTGCCGGTCCTCCAGCACGACCTGGCCGTACTCGAACTTCACGACGGCGCCGCAGAAGCCGCTCGCGGGGTCCTCGACGACGAGGCCGGGCTCGGCCGGGACCTCCGGGACCTTCTTGCGCTTCGGGGTGTTCAGGATGTCGCGGCCGTAGTCGTGAGATCGCACGGCTCGAAACCCTAGCCGTAGAAGTCGTACAGGGGTTTGAAGGCGGCGATCCAGTCGTGCACGCGGTCGAGATCCACCTCGGCGCCGTGCAGGTCGTGGCCGTCGTGGACGAGGTCCATGAAGTCGAACGCGGGATCGCCCACACAGGCCTGGGGATCGATGGCGACCGGGCCGTGCGGGCCTTGCAGCACGTTGCCGGCGTGGATGTCACCGTGCAGCAGCACCTGGTCGACGTCGTGCCGGGCGAGTTCGCGGGCGCGCTCGTGTTCGGCCGGGTGGTGGGCGCCGGTGAGGTTGGTGATCACGACGTCGAACATGAAGTCGACGTGCGCGCTCAGCGGCGGGAAGCCGGCCGGGTCCGCGGTGTGCAGTTCGGGCACGACGCGGGCAGGGTCGGGGGCGGGGGTGCCGGGAGTGATCGCGTCGAGCAGCAGGGCCCCGCGAGCCAGGTCCGCGTCGAGCAGGCAGACCATCGCGGGCGTGCCGGCCCAGGCGGTCAGCGCGCGTGCCTCGCG
Source organism: Lentzea sp. NPDC006480 (assembly GCF_040611995.1). Taxonomy (NCBI): domain Bacteria; kingdom Bacillati; phylum Actinomycetota; class Actinomycetes; order Pseudonocardiales; family Pseudonocardiaceae; genus Lentzea; species Lentzea sp. NPDC006480. The sequence continues at coordinate 9,197 of NZ_JBEXPJ010000163.1, read as the reverse complement.
AGCGGCGACCTCGAGGTCCGGGGTCAGCTTCAGCACCGCGTGCCCGCCGCCTGCCCCGCACAGGAAGACGGCGCCGTTGCCGCCGGGCATCAGCTTCTCGATCGTGAGGTCCCAGCGGGCGGTCAGGGCGTCGGTCAGGGCGGGCAGCGCGTCGATCCACTCGGTGACGCCGCCGCCGAAGCGTCTGGTCAGCCAGGTCCGGTCGGCGTCTGTGAGCACTCGGCTGACGCTAGCGGCCTGACGCGAAGGCGGCCGCTGTTCGGCGTCGATCGGTCCGTTTCTAGCCGTAGAAGGGTTTGAAGGCACTCAGCCACTCGTGCACCCGGTCCAGGTCGACGTCGGCGCCGTGCAGGTCGTAGCCGCCGTGCACGAAGTCCATCCAGTCGGACGCCGGGTCGCCGACGCACGCGCGGGGGTCGATCGCGACCGGGCCGTGCGGGCCTTGCAGGACGTTGCCGGGGTGCATGTCGCCGTGCAGCAGCACGGGTTTGACGTTGTCCTCGGCCAGTTTGCGGGCGCGGTGGTGCTCGGTGGCGTAGTAGGTGCCGGTGCGGCGGGTCAGGACGGTCTCGAAGAGCAGGTCGACGCGGGCCTTCAACGGCGGGAAGCCGGCCGGGTCCGCGGCGTGCAGTTCAGGCAGCACGCGGGTGGGGTCGGTGGCCTGGGTGCCGGGGTCGATCCGCTGCAGCAGCAGGGCGCCGCGGGCGAGGTCGGTGTCGAGGAGGTCGACCATCGCGGGGGTGTCGGCCCAGGCGGCGAGCGCGCGGGTTTCGAGGGCGGCGATGTCGTGGTCCGGCGTCACCTTCAGCACGGCGTTCGTGCACAGGAACGTCGCGCCGGATCCGCCCGGCATGAGCTCGACGAGGGTGAGGCCCCAGCGGGCGGTGAGGGTGGCGATCAGGTCGGGCAGCGTGTCGATCCACCCGGTCACGTCGGCACCGAAACGTCGGATGAGCCTGGCTCTGGCCGCATCGTCGATCACTGGGTCGATCACCTGACTCAGGCTAGCGAGTCGGCCCCTGCCTGGCGGCGGAACTGGTACTCGGCCAGTGCCGGGCGCCAGAGTCCGTTGGTGTCGAAGCAGGTCGACAGCAGCCGCAGGTCCGCGCCGTCCCCGGCGACGGCGACCTTGCCGTCGATCACCCACTTGTTGGCCGGCAGCAGCGGGACGGGCCAGCCGACCACGACGAGGCGGTCGCACACGAGGCGTTGCAGGCGGCCGCCGTCGTTGTCGACGATCACCGCGGGGGTGTCGAGGTCGAAGTCGCGGACGGTGGCGAGCGGGTAGCGCCGGACCCCGATCTCGGCGAGCGCGTCGGTTCCTGGTCCGATCAGGTGAACTGGCCCGAATCTTCGGGCCAAACCGGCAGCCGCTCGTGCGCCGAGATCGGCGGCGCCCACCACGACGATCCGTTCAAAATAGGCCATGTCAACCGTTTCCCGCATTCACAATTCAAATGTTTCCGCAGGTCAGAATGCTTCGACGAAGATAGGGCCACGATGATCCGCGCGTCAATCGCGGCCCATCTCATTTGGGATATATCAATTCGCGCGGAATAGTCCTGTTGAGACGGGGTGAACCTCTGGGGGGTCGGCGTCGTGTTGTGCTGCATTAACCCCCTCTTCGAGGAAACCTCATGACCACCACCATGGAACGGTTCGACCTGCGGCTGACGCGCGCGTCGCTGCAGTACGCGATCGACTACGGCTGGACGACCGAGGTCAGCGGTACCCGGTTGCTGTTCTCCCCGGCTTCCCACGTGATCGGCCTCGCGGTGCCGTGCGACGAGGCGCTCACGCTCGCCGAGCACCTGTCCGGGCACCGCCTGTCGTATCCGGCGGTGCGGCTTCCCCACCGGCCGGAGTCGATCGTGTTCCTCGCGGTGCCGCGCGGTCTGGCCGCGGCCCCGTGGCCCCTGGTCGAGGTGATGCTGCCGCCGAGCCAGGCCCCCGAGGGCCCGGTGGTGTGGGCGGTGCCGCCACGCCGCAGCCCGCAGCCGATCCCGAGCCTGGTGTCGTTGCTGTCCGCGGTCCGCACCGTCACCAGGTGACAGCGCCCCAGACGATCAGCAGACGATCATCGTCGCCGGCACGCCAGCACTCGCGGATCGCCTCGGCGCTGGTGAGTGTGCTGATCACGGCGTGGCGGGACGGCGGGTTTCGCGCGACGGCAGCCACACCAGCACGACGGTCAGCAGTTCCGCGGCGGTGACCACGGGGATGACGGCGTGGAACATCGGCGAGGACCGCCACGACACGATGCTGAAAGCGGCCGCGAGCAGCTGGACGATGGTCGTGGCGATCTGACCGCGGCCGGTGGCGAGGCGGCGGGCCAGCCACAGGTTGAGGATCGCGAAGACCGCGTGGAAGACGGCGGCGGCGATGAGCGCCACCTCGACGGCGCCGTTGACACCGGCCGGCGGCAGGCCTGGGTTCTCGCGGGCGATCTGGTCGTGCAGCTGGCCGCGTTGCCACCACATGACCGCCGGGATGACGACGTGGACGAGGGCGACGGCGATCAGCAGGAACCGGGCGGCGCGCATGGTCACCTGGTCGATGCTAGAAGGCGGGCCAGGGGATGGCGGGCCAGTCGCCGGAGGGTTCGGGGTAGACGCCGTCGGCGAGGAGTTTGTCCGTGCGCTCCCCCACGGCCCGGACTTCGGCGCGGGTGAGGTGGTCGTGCAGCTGCTCCCCCAGCGAGCCGTCCAACGCGGATCTCAGCCGGCGCAGCGACTCGACGACCGGGGCGCCGAGGGGTTCGCGGGCCCAGCCCCACAGCACGGTGCGGAGCTTGGGTTCGGTGTGCAGGCAGATGCCGTGGTCGACGCCGTACACGCCACCGTCGACGGCGTGCAGGACGTGGCCGCCCTTGCGGTCGGCGTTGTTGACCACGACGTCGAACGCGGACATCAGCGCGATGCGCGGGTGGTCGGCGTGCACGAGGACGGCGGGGTCGCCGAAGCGGTCGTGGGCGTGGAAGACCGGGATCCAGCCGGGCTTGACGTCGTCGACGCCGATGATGTCGACGAGCTCGTCCTCCTCGCGGGTGTCGACCCAGAGCTGGACCATGCCGGAGCCGAACGGGCCGGGGCGCAGCACCGTGGGCGGCACGAGGTCGAGACCGGAGGCGGCCGAGATCAGGTAGGTGGCCACCTCCCGGCCCGCCAGGGTGCCGTCCGGGAAGTCCCACAGCGGGCGTTCGCCGCGCACGGGCTTGTAGACGCACTGGGCGTCGACGCCGTCCAGCGAGATCTTGCAGAACAAGGTGGCGTTGGAGGCGTCGACGAGCCGGCCCTCGACCTCGATGCGGCCGTGGTTGAGCAGTTCCAGGGCCGCGGCGGTGTCCATGGTCAGTCTTCTTCGGTGCGGCGGTAGCCGTTCTGCCGCGGGCAGATGTGGCCGTCCGGGTCGAGGGGTTCCGCGCACAGCGGGCAGGGTTTGCGGCCGGCGTTGACGACGCGGTCGGCTCGCTCGGCGAACGCGCGGGCCGCTCCGGGCGACAGGAAGACCCGCACGGCGTCGGGGCCTTCCTCGGTGTCGTCGAGCACGACGGCTTCGTCGACCTCCTCCTCGGAGACCGCGAGGAGCTCTATCACGACGGCCTTGGACTCGGCGTCCCAGCCGAGTCCCATGGTGCCGACGCGGAACTCCTCCTCGACGGGCACGTCGAGCGGTTCGGTGTCCGGGTCGTCCGGCGGCGGGTCGTCGGGCACGTCGGTGCCGAAGCGGCGTTGCACCTCCTCGAGCAGCGAGCCGATGCGCTCGGCGAGGACCTGGACCTGCTGCTTTTCCAAGGCGACGCTGATCAGCCTGCTCTGCTCGGAGGCCTGCAGGTAGAAGGTGCGGTCGCCGGGCTGCCCGACGGTTCCTGCGACGAACCGGTCGGGTGCGCGGAATACGTGGATGACACGAGCCATGGCCCTTACGACCCTAGGCCACGCGGAGATCGTCGGCAGGTCCTCCCCCACCAAACACTCCGCGTATAGGGTCGGGTTGTGGTGAAGATCGCTTCGTACGGGACCTGGACCTCGCCGATCACGGCCGGCGACACCTCGAAGCCGGGCGGTGGGTTCCAATGGGCCGACCTCGCCGGCGAGCGGGTGTGGTGGGCGGAGAGCCGTCCGGCCGAGGGCGGCAGAGTCGCTCTGGTGCGCGACGGCGCCGAGGTGCTGCCCGCGCCGTGGAACGCCCGCAACCGGGTGCACGAGTACGGCGGCAGGCCGTTCGTGGTGCTGGCCGAGGACCGGGTGGCGTTCACGCACTGGGACGACCAGCGCGTGTACGTGTTCAACCCCGACGACCCCCGGCCGACGCCTCTCACGCCCGAGCCGCAGCGGCACCACGGGTTCCGCTACGCCGACCTGTCCGCGGGTCCGGACGGCGAGGTGTGGTGCGTGCGGGAGACGATCACCGGTGACGCGCGGACCGACGTGCGCCGCGACCTGGTGGCGATCACGCCGTCCGGTGAGGTGCGGGTGCTGGGTTCCTCGCACCACTTCATGACCGGCCCGAAGATCAGCCCGGACGGCACGAAGTTCGCGTGGATCGGCTGGAACCACCCGCAGATGCCGTGGGACGGCACCGAACTCTGCGTCGCCGAAGTCGGTTCGCCCGAACACCGTGTCGTGTCCGGTTCGCAGACCGAGGCGGTGTGCCAGTTCGAGTGGGAGGGCGACTCCCTGCTGGCGCTGACGGACCCGGACGGCTGGTGGAACCTCTTCCGCGTCGGCCTGGACGGGTCGCGCACGAACCTCGCGGCGTGCGAGGAGGAGCTGGGCGGCCCGATGTGGCGGCTGGGCAACCGCTGGTTCGCGACGCTCTCGCCGGGCCGCTACCTGGTGATCCGCAGCGGCCACCTCGCGGTGCTCGACGAGCGGTCAGCGACGGTGACCGATGTGCAGACGGACCTGCCGACGTGGGCGTCGGAGCTGGCGGTGCGCGACGGCGTGGTGATCTGCGGCGCGGCGGGCCCGACGTCGGAGTACGCCGTGGTGCGCCTGGACCTCTCCAACGGCGAGCTCACCTATCTCACGGGTGGCGAGTCCGCCGACGAGGACGCGTATCTGCCGGTGCCGGTGGAGCGGATGTTCGGTGAGATCCCGGCCTACGTGTACCCACCGTCCAATCCGGACTTCGCGGGGCCGGAGGGCGAGCTGCCGCCGTACGTGGTGCACGTGCACGGCGGTCCGACGGGGCGGGCGTTGCCGAAGCTCGACACCGACATCGCCTACTTCACCAGCCGCGGCATCGGCGTGGTGGCGGTGAACTACGGCGGCTCCACTGGCTACGGCCGGGCGTTCCGGGAGCGGCTGCGCGAGCAGTGGGGTGTCGTGGACGTGGAGGACTGCGCGTTCGTGGCCGAGCAGCTGGCGAAGGAGGGCACGGCCGACCCGCAGCGCCTGGGCATCCGCGGCGGCTCGGCCGGCGGGTGGACGTCGGCGGCGTCGCTGACGTCGACGGACGTGTACCAGTGCGGGATGGTCGCGTTCCCGATCCTCGACCTGAAGGGCTGGACGTCGGAGGGCGGCGAGACGCACGACTTCGAGTCCCGCTACGTCGAGGGCCTCGTGGGCACGCTGCCGGAGGCCGAGTCCCGCTACGCCGAGCGCTCGCCGTCGTCGAAGGCGCGGTCGGTGTCGGGGCCGGTGCTGTTGTTGCAGGGCCTGGAGGACGAGATCTGCCCGCCGGAGCAGGCGGACCGGTTCGCGGCGGATCTGGCGGGGTCGGGGATCCGGCACGCCTACATCACGTTCGAGGGCGAGCAGCACGGGTTCCGCAAGGCCGAGAACATCAAGACGGCGCTGGAGGCCGAGCTGTCCTTCTACGGGCAGGTGTTCGGGTTCGTGCCGCCGGGTGTGCCGGTGCTCGAACTGTCCGAATGACGCTGTCCGCCGGGGACCGGGTCGCGCTGGTGTCACCGGCCGGCCCGGCCGTCCCCTCGAAAGTCGCCGCGGGGATCGCGGTGCTGCGGTCGTGGGGGCTGGAGGTCACCACACCTGTGGTGGCGCCGTGGTCGTTGCCTTATCTGGCGGGGTCCGACGAGGCGCGGGCCGAGGAGTTCGTGACGGCGTGGTGCTCCGACGTGGCCGCGGTCGTGTGCGTGCGGGGCGGGTACGGGTGTCTGCGGATGGCCGACCTGGTGCCGTGGCAGGACCTGCCGTCTCGGGTGTTCGTGGGCTCGTCGGACGTGACGGTGCTGCACACCGAGCTGAACCTGGCCGGTCAGCCGACGGTGTTCGGGCCGATGCCGGGCACCTCGGATTTCGTCGACGACCCGCTGGCGCAGGAACGGCTCCGGGCCCTGCTGTTCGAGGGGGTGTCGTCGTGGACGGCGGGAACGCCGGTGGTGCCGGGGACGGCGCGTGGAGTGCTCACGGGCGGGAACGCGGCGTTGCTCGCGGCGGCGGTGGGCGGGCCTCGCTGGGCGCGGCCGGCCGACGGTGCGATCGCGTTGCTGGAGGACATCGGTGAGGAGCCGTACCGGCTGGACCGGATCCTGACGCAGCTGCTGCGGGCGGGGTGGTTCGCGCCGGTGTCGGGGATCGTGCTGGGGTCGTGGACGGACTGCGGTGACGTGTCGTCGGTGCTGCACGACCGGCTGTCCGGGCTGGGGGTGCCGATCCTGGGTGACTTCGGGTTCGGGCACTGCGCCGGGCAGTGGTCGCTGCCGCTCGGGGTGGAGGCGGTCCTGGACACCTCCGCCCGTTCGCTGCGGCTGGTCTAGGCCGAGTCCTGGGCCGGAAATCCGCCGGCTCTGTTGCTGTTGGGCGAAAGGCACGCTGGTACGGCCGGTTCGTACGTACGTGCCTTTCGTCCCGAACGCGGCTTGGACGGCGGGTTGTTGGCGCGGGGCGCTAGTTGTTGGCGGCTTCGCGGGCCGCGAGGGCGGCCCGGCAGGCGTGCACGAAGTCCCAGAACACCTCGGTGGTGGTGTGCCGGCGGTTGGGACGGGAGTTCTCGGCGAACATCGCGTTGCGCAGCGGCGTGGTGAGCTCCAGCTGGCCGCCCTGCCGGGAGCGGGTGCGGTTGGCGATGTTGGCGCGGTCGTAGCCACCGAGGATCGGGTGGTCGACGGCGTCGACGGTGTGGAAGCCGGCGCGGCGCAGCCTGGTCAGCAGCTCCAGGCGCAGCAGGGCGTCGCGGCCGCCGACGAGCACGGCCCGGTCGTGGTCCTCCAGGCCCGCCGCGGCGGCGGTGCAGCCGTGCAGGCCCAGCGCGTGCGAGGCGCCGGTGACGAGGGTGCGGGCCACGCGGTCGTCGCAGTTGGACGAGGTGACGTGCAGCTCGTCGTTGGCGACCGGCCGCAGGCCCTCGAACATCCAGTAGTCGTGGGTCTGGCCGATCGGCACGCGCGTGCCGGGGTGGTAGCCCGCGATGGCGAGGCAGAGTTCGGAGGTGCCGATCTCGATGCCGCCGCCGTGCGGGGCCAGGACGACCGACGGGGTGCGGGGCCGGTGGCGCTTGAAGCGACGCCGGTAGTCCACTCGTTCCACCAGTCGGGGATCGGCGTAGAGGTCGGTGTTGGACGCGTAGACGTCTAACGCCGTCCACTGAGGCTGGGGTCTCATGGCGGGCAGCAGCCTACCTGGCGTCACCCGGTCGGCCGCCGCCCGCCGGGTGAGTCACGCGTCGATCTGCTTGGGCGCGTCGTCGTTCTCGGACGAGCTGATCGCGATCTTGCGGGGCTTCGCGCGTTCCGCGATGGGGATGCGCAGCGTCAGCACGCCCGCGTCGTACTTGGCGTCGATCTGGTCGGTGTCGAGGGTGTCCCCCAGGAACAGCTGGCGCGAGAACGCGCCCAGCGGCCGTTCCGACACCTGCATCTCGACGTCCCTGCCGATCGGACGGCGCTCGGCCTTGACGGTGAGCACGTTGCGCTCGACGTCGAGCTCGATGGCGTCCGGAGTGACGCCCGGCAGGTCGAAGCACACGACGAACTGGTCACCGTCGCGGTAGGCGTCCATCGGCATCGCCGTGGGACGCGACCACGTGCCCGGGGTGCCGAACACCTGCTGGGTCAGCCGGTCCAGCTCGCGGAACGGGTCGGTACGCATCAACATCTGACTCCTCCTCGGTCTGCGTGGGCTGTCAATGCGCTGTGCCTCTGTTGTAGCATGTCGTCGGAACGATGACAAGTGCCGAGCGTCATCGGAAGGACGACATGACGAGTGACTACGAGACAGTGCGCGAGACGGCCGCCTCGCCCGGTGACGCGACGCAGGTGCTGGCCGCGCTGATGCTGCTGCGGGAGCTGCGCGACGAGCTGTCCGGGTGGGAGCCGCAGCTGATCGAGGCGGCGCGCGCCCTGGGCACGAGCTGGGCCGATCTCGCCCCGGCGCTGGGAGTGGCCAGTCGTCAGGCGGCGGAGAAGCGGTACCTGCGGGTGCGGCGCACGGGTGCGGCCGGCACCCAGGACGGGCAGGTGCGGGCCGAGCGTGATCGGCGGGCGGGCGACAGGGCCGTGGCGGCGTGGGCGCGGGACAACGCCGCGGTGCTGCGGATGCTGGCCGCACGGGTCGGGCCGCACTCGGAGGCGGTGCAGCGGGCGCTCGGCGGCGAGGACGCGGCGGGGCTGCTCGGGCCGCTGGCGGAGGCCGGGCCGGGCCTGCGGGTGGGGCATCCCGGGTTGGCGGAACAGATCGCGGAGATCGGCGTGCACACCGACCGGTTGCGCACCGACGCGCAGAACCGCCGCAGTGGCTCGTAAAGTCACGCGGGGACCTTTCGTTTGGTTGGAGCGCGCGAAAGGGCCCCGCGTGGGGCGAGCTACAGGTACTTCTTGAGTTCCCGCTTGGCCAGCGACATGCGGTGGACCTCGTCGGGGCCGTCGGCGATGCGCAGGGTGCGGGTGGCGGCCCACAGCTCGGCCAGCGGGAAGTCCTGGCTGACGCCCGCGCCGCCGTGGGCCTGGATGGCCTTGTCGAGGACCCATTCGGTCATCAGCGGGGTGCCGATCTTGATGGCCTGGATCTCGGTGTGGGCGCCCTTGTTGCCGACGGTGTCCATCAGCCACGCGGTCTTGAGCACGAGCAGGCGGGCCTGTTCGATGCGGACGCGGGACTCGGCGATCCACTCGTGCACGACGCCCTGGGTGGCGATGGGCCTGCCGAACGCGACGCGGGACGAGACGCGCTTGCACATCAGCTCGAGGGCGCGTTCGGCCATGCCGATCAGGCGCATGCAGTGGTGGATGCGGC
>NZ_JBEXPJ010000162.1:0-20894 GCF_040611995.1 Lentzea sp. NPDC006480 | reverse complement strand
CCACCAACTGCGAGTTGGTGGTACTTGCCGACGTCTCTGTCAGGGATAGCTGACCAGATAGCGGATCTGGGTCGCCGTGTTCGCCACGCCGCCGGTCCCGTTGATCACGTTGCCGATCGTCCCGACACCACCCAGCGACACCGTGACGAGATGCCGGAACCGCACGCCGGCCCGGTTCGGCGCCTCGAACCCGTTGTCCGTCACCACGTTCGGGTTCGCCTGGTTGTAGCAGTACACGCCGACGCCGTACGCCTCGTGCGACACAACCGAGTCCGCGACCTTGTACGCCGCCCAGCCCCGCTGCGAGCCGTTCATCCAGGAGGCCTGGTCCGGCGGGTCGTACGGCAGCTCGTTCTGGAACAGGTAGGTGCGCCCGCCGTTGCCGTTCCAGACCACGTTGTGCTGCTGGTAGTGCTCGACGAACAGCCCGTACGCGGTCACGTTGTCGCCGTTCACGACAACGCCGTTCGCGCCGGGGTTCGCGGTCCAGCCGACACCCTCACCGTGGTCGGCCCGCCACACCCAGGTGTGGTCGATGATCGTGTTCCGGCTGTTCACCCGCATGCTGACGGAGGCCTTGCCCGCCTGCGACCCGCCGACGCGCACGTAGACGTCGTGCAACGACGGCGGGTTCGCCGTGTGGTCCGCCGAGCTCGAGTCCCCGATCTCCAGCAGCACCGGCGAGTTCTGCACGCCGGCGTCGACCAGGAACCCGGCCAGCCGCACACCGTCCACATCGGACGTCGTCAACGCGGCCTTGCCGGTGGTCGGCGTCAGCGTCGCCAACCCCAGACCGAGCACGACGGTGTTGGGACGAGTGACCCGGATCGTGTCGGAGAGCTGGTGCACCCCCGGCGTGAGCAGCAGGTTCTTGCCCTGCGCCAGCGCCGCGTTGATCGTCGCGACCGGCGTTCCCGGCTTCACGATGAAGAAGTCCGCCAGGGAAACAGACGTTCCGGGGTTCCCGTTCTCCCAGCTGGTGCCACGCGAGTTGGTCCGCACCGCGGGCAGGAACACCCGGTACTCGCCGGAAGAGTCGAAGTACAGGAACGGCTTCTCCCGCGTCACCGGCGAGGTGTCCACGGCGGTGTGGGACGGGTCCGGGAAATGGTCCGCCGGCGCGCCCTGCGTCCCGGCGAACACCATGTTCCACACCGATCCCGCCCAGCCGTTGACCAGGTTGCTGTTGCGGGTCAGGAACTGTTGCTGTGACCCGGAAACCACCACGTCGTCGATCCGGCTGTCCACGATCAGACCACCGCTCGCCCAGCCGTCGTAGCCGTTCCACAGGTGCGCCTGACCCCGCAGGTGCATCCGGCGGTAAGCCGTGGCCTGCGAGACCGCCCAGCGCTCGATCTGGTTCGGCGGCAGCGTCACGGACAGGTTCTCCGCGCCACGCCAGAAGTTCTGCGTCGCGTTGCCGAGGTTGTTCGGGTCATTGCCCTGCTGCAGCCAGTCGGCCTCGACCCGGATGTGCCCGTTGATGTTCACGTCGTCCGGGCGCAGGCCCAGACCCGCGACCTGGGTGTAGAAGCGCAGGTTGACGTCGGCGTTGTACGAACCCGGCTTGAACAGCACGGCGTAGCGCTGCGGGCCGAACTGGTTCGTCTTCATCTGCGCGGAGATCGAGTCGAGCCGCGACTGCATCTCCGGCTGCGACGACCCCGGCCCGTAGACGAACACGTTCGGCCCGAAGTCCGGGTCGCGCGGGTCGGTCGGCGGAACACCAGTCGGGTCGCTGACCGAGAAAACTCCGAGCTCCCACAACGAATATCCCCACGCGGTGCCGCGCTGGGCGCCCAGCACCCGCAGGTATCGGCCGGACCCGCTGACGTCGAGCGTCTGCGTGCCACCGGTGCTCGTGGTGGTCGAGTAGAGGGCGCGCCACGAGGACGAGTCGGCCGGGTTGTCGGTCACCTGGATCTGGAACGCCTTGGCGTGCGCCGTTTCCCAGTTCAGCGAGACGCGGCAAACCTGTTGCGCGGAGCCGAGATCGACCTGGAGCCACTGCGGGTCGGAGAACTGCGACGACCAGCGCGTGCCCGCGTTGCCGTCGACAGCCGCCGAAGCAGGGGTTCCACCGTTCTCGGCGGAAGAAGCCGTCGCGGGACGGTTCAAGGCGACGTTCGTGGTGCCGCAGTCAGCGGCGACAGCTGTGGATGTGGTGCTGACGGTGGTCGTCAAGCACAGGGCGGCGGCGATGAGCGCGGCGGCCCTGGACAGGGTTGAGCCCATGATCCTGCCTCACGGGAAGGGCGAAAAGCCTTGGACAGGGGCGTGAGAGCGCTCTCCCAGTCGACGTTAACTTCCGGTGTCGGGCAGGTCAATCAGGCAGAGCCCCGCACGACGAGTTCCGGTTCGAAAATGACGGATTTCGGCCGCTGTCCCGGTTTTTCCAGGCTTTCCAGCAGGAGGCCGGCCATCGCGGCCGCCATCCGCTCGACCGGTTGCCGCACAGTCGTGAGCAGCGGACGGCACGCCAGCGCGGGCGAGCTGTCGTCGAACCCGACCACCGCGACGTCAACGGGAACGCTTCTCCCATAAGAATTCAGCGTGTGCATCGCCCCCTGCGCCATGAGGTCGTTCGCGACGAACACCGCGTCGAGCTCAGGATGTTCGTCGAGCAGGAGCTGCATCGCGCGCGCACCGCTTTCCCACGTGAACCCTCCCTCGATCGCGGGAACGTACGGGAAACCGTGCCGTGCCATGGCATCCACGAAACCGGAGTACCGGTCCTGACTCGCCAGCACGTCCAACGGCCCGGAGACCGTTCCGACGTTCGTCCGCCCGGTCGCGACCAGGTGGTCGGCGGCCATCCTGCCGCCCGCGTGGTGGTCCATGTCGACGTAGCTCACCGGCATCGGCCTGCCGGGCCGCGCGTACAACGCCACCGGAACGGAAGCATCCAGCAACAGCGCCGGCAACGGGTCGGCGGAGTGCGTGGTGACCAGCAGGGCGCCGTCCGCACTCCCCTGCCGCAGGAACTCCACGACCTCGGTGCGAGCCGCGTCCGTGTCGGCCAGCATCAGCACGGGGTGCACGGCGTGCAGGCGCAGGAAGTCAACGACGCCCGCGGTGACCCGGCCGAAGAACGGGTCGGTGAACACGTCCGACCCACTACCCGCACCGGAGATCACCAACGCGACCGTGCCTGTTCGGCGCGTGACGAGGGACCGGGCCACGCGGTTCGGCGTGTACCCGGTCTCCTCGATCGCGTTGCGCACTGTCGCCTGCAGCTCAGGGTCGACGTTGCGGGTGCCGTTGACGACCCGCGACACCGTCGCCCGGGACACCCCGGCGACTCTCGCGACGTCCTCCAACGTGGGGGCGGCCTTGGTCATGCACCGGTTCTACCACGGGGTACCCGGTTCGGAGAGCGTTCTCCCATGATCAAGAGGTGACAATGACGTCCGCGACGGCTCCTCTCCAGAAGTCGACGTTCTGACCTCCCCATTTGGCACGTCCGACGGCCAGAGCGCCGGTACTCGGTGTAGCCGGACCGGCAGGCGCCGTCGCGACCACCACGCCGTCGACGGAGAGCCGGATCTCGTTTCCGACGCGCTCGCCTTTCAGCTGGTACCAGCGGCCCAGCTCCGGCGTGATCTCGTACCGGGCCCGGTTGCCGCCGGGCGTGCTGAACGCGAACGCGCCCTGCCCGTACTGCAGGTAGAAGGGGTTCTCCTGCTGCCGGCCGTCCTGGCTCACGGCCGTCGCGTAGTTCGCGGGCAGCTCGTCCAGCCGCACGCGTGCGGACACCGTGTAGTCACCAGTCGTGTCGATGACCGGGCCGTACGTCTCCGCGGCACCGTTGTTGAACTCCAGCGCGCCGTTCTTCCAGGTCGCGCCGGTCGGGCTCAGCGTGAGCGGGTTGCCGCCACCGCTGGAGTCCTTCGCGGAGGTCCCCCGCCCCTCGTCGAGCTTCCACTCACCGCGCCCCGCGTACGGATACGGCTTCCCGGCCTCGGCACCCGCCTCGATCACCCGCCGGTTGATCTCGCGAACGGGACCCGGATCGACCTTGATGCGCTTGCGGTCGTAGGTCCAAAGCCCGTTGAGCTCGCCTTCCAGGTCGGTGACCTGCGTGTAGACCGACGCGGACAGCTCCTGCCGCGCCTGACCGAGGTAGAACGTGCGGGTGTTGTCGACGTACTTCGCCGTCAGCGCCGCCTTGTCCGCCACACCGCTGTAGATCGCGATCGGCGGAACCGGCCACTGGTGTCCCGGCGTGCGCAGCGTGAAGCCGCCGTGCTCGCCGTCCATCACGACGCGCTTGCCGTCCGGACGCGCCGGATCGGTGTTGTTGTAGTCGTGGTGGTCGAGCACATCGCCCCTGCCGCTGTCCCCCTTGGAGGCACAGCAGTTCACCCCGCTGTGCGCGTTGACGATCCGGCTCGGGTCGGCGGCCTTCACCTGGTCGGCGATCTGACCGGTGACGGTGCGGTCCCACTCGCCCCAGCCCTCGTTGAACACGATCCAGGAGTAGACGGACGGGTAGTTGTGCAGCTGGTCCATCAGCTCGCGGCCCTGGCTGAGCCACGCCTGCTGCGCCCCCGCGTCGTTGCCGTCCTCGACGGACACGAAGTCCTGCCACACCAGCAGCCCGAGCCGGTCCGCGTGGTAGTACCAGCGGGCGGGTTCGGCCTTGATGTGCTTGCGGACCGCGTTGAAGCCGAGGTCCTTCTGCGCCTTGAGGTCGAATACCAGCGCGTCGTCGCTCGGCGCGGTGTTCAGGCCGTCCGGGTAGAAGCCCTGGTCCAGCTGCATCAGGTGGAAGATCGGCTTTCCGTTGAGGGTCAGCTTCGGGGTGCCACCGACGTTCGCGATGCCGGTGGAGCGCATGCCGAAGTAGCTCCTGACCCGGTCCCGGCCCAGCGTGATTTCAAGCTGGTAGAGGTACGGGTCGTCCGGCGTCCACAGGTGCGCGTCCGGTACCGGCAGCGTGAGGTTCGAGTTCGCGGGTCCGGTGACCGAGCCGACCTGCTTGCCCCTGGCGTCGCGCGCGACCGCCGTGACAGTGGCGCTGCCGGCGGACTTGACGTTCAGCGACAGCGAGCTCGACGCGAGGTCGGGCGTCGTCTTGATCTCGTCGATCCCCTTGTCCGGCACCGGTTCCAGCCACACCGTCTGCCAGATGCCCGACGACGGCGTGTAGAAGATGCCGCTGGGGTCGGGCGACTGCTTGCCCTTGGGCTGGTGCGGACCCGTGGTGTCGGTGACCGCGACGACGATCTCCTGCTCACCGCGCTTCAGGGCGTCCGTGATGTCCGCGCTGAACGCCGTGTAGCCGCCGGTGTGCTCGGCTACGAGTTTCCCGTTCACCCAGACCTTGGCCTGGTAGTCGACCGCGCCGAAGTTGAGCTTCACCCGCTGCCCGGACCAGTCGCGCGGAACGGAAACGGTGCGGCGGTAGAACATGTGATCCTCGTGCCGTTCCAGTCCGGAGAGCTGCGACTCGATCGGGAACGGCACGATCACGCGTTCCTTCAACCGCTGCCCGAACGCCGGCTGCTCACCGGCCTTGGCGCCGGCGAACTCCCACGGCCCGTTGAGGTTGAGCCACTGGTCGCGTTCCAGCTGCGGCCGCGGGTACTCCGGCAACGGGTTGCGGGGATCCACCTTCTCCCCCCACGGCGTCCTGAGCCGCTGCGTCGACGAGTTCGCGACCGTCCGCGCGGTCTTCTCCACCTTCCTGCCGTCCACCGCGAGCTGTCCCCCGCCGTCGTAGAAGAGCCGGACCCGTTGGCCCTTCAGCACTCTCTCACTCAACCGGACGGTCAGCCGAGTACCGCGCGCGGTGATCACGTCGACCGGCATGGGAGTCGCGTCGACATCGACCCTGAGGTGGGCCTTCAGGTCCGCGACGTGCGTGACGCGGCCGTCGAACTCGGCCGTCAGCACCCGCCCGTCGCCGGAAACGGCAGCGGTGCGCGGCACGATCCGGAAGTCCGCGGGCGGCGTGAACGCGGACTCCGGCACGATCTGCTTCGGCGTTCCCCCTGCCGACCAGCGCAGGAACATGTTGGCGCCACCGACGTCCTGGAACATCTCCAGCTTGAAGTCGTACTGCCGTCCGGCCGTGAGCGTCACCGGCGCACTGGTCTGCTCACGATCCCAGTCTCCGACCCAGTGGTCGATGACGGGCTTGCCGTCCACGAACAGCCGGAAACCGTTGTCCCCGACCGCGTAGAACGTGTAGTCGCCGGTCTTCGGCACGGCGATGCTGCCGGTCCAGCGCGCGGTCGTGTGTTCCGTGCGGCCCGCCAGGAACCCGAACACCGACGCGAGATCCGGGTGGTTGACCTCGGCGTCCAGCACGGTCCCGGCCAGGTTCGCGAAGTCCCGCGCACCCGGCGCGGACATGCTGAAGTACTCGCCCTTCAGGCCGTGCACGGGCTCGGCGGCGCCCGCGGGTGGTGTGCCGGGCGCAACGCCCAGCGCCAGCAGCAGCGCGACGAGTACGGGGGCGGCTTTTCTCATCGGCGAGGTTCCCCTTCGTTTTTACAACGTTGTAAGAGCGCTCCCATCTATCCAGGCACAAGGCTGGGAGGCCGGACTACCTCCGATCGGCGGTATCGGCCATGTCAAACCGGACAGAATGAGAGCGCGCCCATGAAGCGAGGAGAGACGGTTGACCCATGAACTGCTGCGTGGCGACCGCTGGCGTTCACTGACCGCGGACCGCGAGAAGCTGCGCGTCTACGCGGACGACGAGTGGTTCGCGGCGGGGTTGGACGACGCCCACCACGAGCTCGGTGACGACGCGGCAAGGGTCCTGCAGCAGCACGCCGTCCTCGTGATCCAACCGGACTGCATCGCCGCACGGCGGGCTGAGCGCTGCGTCGATCTGGTGCGCCAAGAGGGGTTCGAGCCGGTCCATGCGATCCGGTTCCACTTCGGCGCCGAGCAGACCCGCGGCATCTGGCGCTACCAGTCCAACATCTCCACACCCGCCAGCCAGCAGATCGCCGACGAGGTGTGCGGCCAGGGCGACTCGCTGCTGGTGCTGCTCAGGGACACCAGCCGGGACCCGGTGCTGCCCGCGAGCCTGCGCCTGAGTGATCTCAAGGGCCGCTCGGACCCGGCCCTGCGCACCGAACGCCACCTGCGCACGGTTCTCGGCGCGCCGACCTGCCTCGTCGTGCTGGTGCACACGCCGGACGAGCCCGTCGACGTCGTGCGGGAGACCGCTCTCCTGCTCGGCCCTCGCACGCGTGAGCTCTACGCGGCGATGGCGAACCCGGCCACCGACGACGTGGCGGACCACCTCAAGGCCCTGAACGCGGAGTCCGACCCGCACGACCTCGATCTCGGCGCCGCCTGGGACCGGATCACCAGCCGCATCACCGACGAGATCCTCTCGAAGGTGCGGCAAGGCAGCGCGAAGCTGGACTGGCCCTGGTTCACCGATCGGCTGGTCACTGCCGGTCTCGACCCGCGAGGCTGGGACGCGCTCCTCATCGGCAGCGCGCACGTCGAGCACGACCTGGCAGGCGTTCCCCGCCTCGTCGACCGGGTCAGCCTCGACAGCTGGACCGGCGGCGAGGCGGTGCTGCTGCCCCGGCCGTGACAACGATCAGGACGGCAGCGGGATCTCCAGGCTGACCGTTCCGCGCAGGTCCAGCCACGCCCTGTCCCGGCCGCGCACCAGCCGCAGCACGACCTCTTCGCAGTGCGGGCACCGAGCCACGATCCCCGGCGCGTTCTGGTAGACCCGCAGCGTCGCCACCGAACCCTGGTAGCCGCAGCCCGCGCACTGCCCGGTCGCCACCGTCAGATCCACCGCGAAGATCTCCCGCAGATCCCCCGCGAGCGAGTTGCCGTCGACATGGCTCATCGGAGATCTCCTGTCAGCCGAAGCGTTCGGTGCGCACGCGGCGCGGATCATGGCCCAGCGCCACGAAGATGTCGGACACCGTCTCGACGAACCCGGTCGGCCCGCACACGAACACGCCGGGGCCGAACTCGGCCGGCCACGCGTGCGTGTTGATGGTGGCCACACCCAGCCGGCCCGGCGGCTCCGGAGAACCTTCCGGAGCTTGCCGGGTGTACACGATCTTCACGTCCAGCCCGGCGTCCTCGCGAGCACGGACAAGCAGTTCGTCGGCGAACATCACGTCATCGGGCGTGCGCACCGAGTAGATCAGCTTGAACGGCACGCGGCTGCCCTCGGCCGCCCGCGCCCGGATCATCGCCATCAGCGGCGCGATGCCAGACCCGCCCGCCACCAGCGTCACCGGAGACTGATCCGAGGAACGCCACACGAACCAGCCGCCGACCGGACCGCGCAGCTCGATCTGGGAACCGACGGTGAGCACGTCGCACAGGTACGGCGACACCTCGCCGTCCTCGACCCGTTGCACGGCCAGTTCAACCCGATCCGAAGCCGACGAGATCGAGTAGCTGCGCTGCACCGAGTAGCCGTCCTCGGCGGTGAGACGCAGGTCGACGTGCTGGCCCGGCAGATGTCCCGGCCAGTCGGGCACGTCGAACACCAGCGACCGCGCGCTCTTCGTCAGGTCGGAGGCAGCCGCCAGCGACGCCACCCGCCAGGTCAGTCGCCCTGATACCGCTGCTCGCGCCATGGGTCTCCGTAGTCGTGGTAGCCGGCGGTTTCCCAGAAGCCGGGCTCGTCCTCCAGCAGCAACTGGATCCCGCGGACCCACTTCGCCGACTTCCAGAAGTACAGGTGCGGCACCAGCAACCGGGCCGGGCCGCCGTGCTCGGGCGTCAGGTCGTCATCGTCGTAGCGGTAGGCGATCCACGCCTGGCCGTCGAGGAGGTCCTCCAGCGGCAGGTTGGTCGTGTAGCCGCCGTACGAGTGGACCAACGCGAAGTCCGCGGCCGTTTCCACGTCCTCCAGCAGGACGTCCAGCGAGACGCCCTTCCAGCGGGTGCGCAGCTTGGACCACTTGGTGACGCAGTGGATGTCCGTGGTGATCTTCTCGGCCGGCAGCTCCATCAGCTGCTGCCACGACCACGTGTACTTCTGCCCGACCTCGGTGCTGACGGTGAGCTCCCACCGGTCGGTCGGCACGCGCGGCGTCGGGCCCGCGGTGAGGACCGGGAAGTCCTCGGTGAGGTACTGACCGGGCGGCAGCTGCACGTCCGGTGACTGACGCCGCCCGGTGAAGCCGGGAGAGACGATGGCCATGTCGTGCAGTACACCGCACTAACGGCGAACTTGCACGCGCACCAACACGGTGTCGAGGAACGCGGTGATGCCAGCCGCGGTCTCGGCCACGGCGGCGACGTGCCCGTCCGGCCGGATCAGCACCAGCCGCGGGCCGTCGACCTGGTACGCCCGGTACGTGGCGACATCCGACGCGGGGATCAGGTGCGTGGTCACGGGACCTTCGAACTGCACCGCGGGAACCGAGAACAGCAGCACCTGGTAGCCAGGAGCGTGCGTCAAGCCGGGGGCGTACGGCGCGCGGGCACCCGCCTTCAGCTGGCCCACCGCGCGGCCGACGGCCCTGCTGCCGCGGTAACCGATCCAGAGCTGCGAGAACATGTGGAAGAACATCCTGCGCACCGGAGCGAGGCGGGAAACGACTCCGACCAGCCGGGTTGCGACGTGCGTGCGCATCCACACGGCGATCGCGCTGTCGCCGGTCTCCAGCTTGAACCCGAGGTCGGTGCGCTTCAGGACGGTCCGCGCGATCGGCCGCCGTTCCTCCTCGTAGGTGTCGAGCAGCCACTCCGGCGCCTCGCCCTTGACCACCTGGGAGAGTTTCCAGGCCAGGTTGACCGCGTCGCCCACGCCCAGGTTGAGGCCCTGGCCGCCGGCCGGGTTGTGGATGTGCGCGGCGTCGCCGGCCAGGAACGCGTTTCCCACCCGGAACTTCGACGCGAGCCGGCTGTGGAACCGGAACATCGACGCCCATTCGATCTCTTCTAGCTTCGCGTCCACCTTGAAGTAGTCGTCGAACCAGCGCTGCAGAACGTCGTGGTCCAGCGGCGCGTACGACTCGTGCGTCACGTCACCCGCCGGCGCTTTGTGCAGATATGGCGGCACCACGCCGAACAGCCGGTAGCGGCCGGATTTCAGCGGCAGAATCCCCACGAACCCGCCGGGAGTCAGGTTGAGCCGCATGCCTTGCAGGCCGAGCTCCACGTCCAGCGTGACATCGGCCAGCATGCCGGACTGCTCGTAGGTCTCCCCGTCGAACTCCTGCCCGAGCAATTTCCGGATCGTGCTCGACGCACCGTCCGCACCGACCAGCCACCGTGCGGTGATCATGCCGGAACGGGTCTCCACGTCGACGCCGGATCCGGTGTCCGTCAGGCCGACCACCTCGGTCCCCCACTCGATCTCCGCGTCCAGGGCCTCTCCGAGAATGCGCTCGGTCTCGAACTGTTCCAGGGCGAGCGCATAGGGAAACCTGGTCTGATCCGCGGCTCCTTCGCCCGCGAGGGGCATGTTTCCCACGTGCCTGCCGGACGAGTGGATCGCCACGTCGGTGATCGGCACACCTCGTGCGACGGCGGCGTCCGCGACCCCGAGCCGGTCCAGGCACTCCAGCGTCCGCGCGTGCACGATCGCCGCGCGCGACTGCTCGACCGGACCGGGCTTGCGGTCCACGATCCGCACCCGCACGCCGTGCTGCTCCAGCATCAGCGCCGTGCAGAGGCCGGTGGGACCCGCGCCCACCACTAGTACGTCGCAGTCGAATTCGTCGCGCATGCCGTCGAGTCTCGCGGTCCTGGCGGGTCCTCCACATCGCCCGGCACGTCCTCTGCTGAGACCACGACCCCGCACGTGTGCGCAGGTTTCCCGCGCGAGACTGTCCGGGCTGGTCGAGGCGGGGAGAAAGTTCGTCTCATGAGCGCACCGGAAGCGTATTTCGACGACCTGGCCGAGCTGTACGAGCGGTTCACCGGCATCCGTGATGCCGCGACGAGCCCGGTGCGCTCCTGGCTGACCTCGCAGCTGCCTGACGGCAAGCGCGCGCTCGACGTCGGTTGCGGCGGCGGCAACAACTGTGGTCTGCTCGCGGACCGGTACGACGAGGTCGTCGGCGTCGACATCTCGCAGAAGATGCTGGACATCGCGGCTCTGAAGCCCACCCGCGTACCGGTGCGTTACGAGTGCCGCGAGGCCCTGAGCCTGTCGCCGGAACGCGACGGCCTCTTCGACCTGGTGATGTCCGTCAACGCCGTGTTCCACATGGGGCCGGTGGACGAGGTGCTGGCGGTGCTGCGCTCGATCGTCGCGCCCGGCGGCCGGCTGGTGATCGTCGACGTCACGCAGCCCGACGGTGCCGCCGCGCCCGCCGAGCAGAGCGCCTATGCGTTCGAGACCGGCAAGATCGTCTACGACGTCTCGGGTGACGTCGAGGCCGCGTGCGACTCGATCCGGATGATGCTGCACCCGCGCTGGCTGGAGATGAGCAAGCAGGCGATGCCGCTCACCGACACCGAGTTCGAGCTCCAGTACTCGAAGGCGCTGCCGGGCGTGCGGATCACCCGCGACCTCATCCCCACCATGAGCGCGGCCGTCTGGGACGCCTGATTCGCGATGGTGCGCAAGTCACTCCGACTTGCGCACCATCACCTGGTGAGGCCCGTGGAAAACCATGTCGTACGGGTATTCCACACTGTCCACAGTGAACTCACCGAGCCTGTCGAGCAGCAGCCCGAGCCCGATCTCCAGCTCCACGCGGGCGAGCGTCGCACCGAGACAGTAGTGGATGCCGAGCCCGAAGCTCACGCTCCGGCCACCATCGCGATCCAGCTTCAGCTCGCCCGGTTCGTCGAACTTCGCCGGGTCGCGGTTGGCCGCGCCGAGCATCACCATCACCTTGCTGCCCTTGGGGATCTCGGTTCCCGCCACGGTGACGTCCTCGTAGGCCCACCGGCTGATCGCCTGCACGGGAGAGTCGAAGCGCACCAGCTCCTCGATCGCCGCAGCCGTCACACCGCCGCGCAACGCCCTGAGCGCGTCCGGCCGGGCCGACAACGTCAGCACCGCCTTGCTGATCACGTTCGTCGTCGTCTCGTGTCCCGCGGTCATCAGGTGCACGCAGGTCGCCACGATCTCGTCCGGCTTCAGCTTGCCGACCATCAGCGACACCAGGTCGTCGCCGGGTGCGGTGCGCCGTTCTTCTGCCAGCGCCGAGAAGTAGTCGTGCAGCTCGCGAGCGGCACCCTCGGCGATCTTGTGCGCGTCCGGGTTGCGGGCGGCACGGCTGCTGCTGCCCTCCTGGAGTGCCACCGCCTGGCTGCGCAGCCAGTCCCACTTCTCCCGCGGCACCCCGAGCAACTCGGAGATCACCAGGATCGGGAACGGCGCGGAGAACCGTTCCACCAGGTCGAACTCCCCAGGCAGGCCGGCCAGCAGATCCTGGGCGATCGCGGTGATCCGGTCGCGGAGGCTGGTGACGACCGACGGCGAGAACTCGCGGTTGAGCACCGACCGCAGCTCGGTGTGCCGGGGCGGGTCGAGGAAGACCAGCCAGTTGTTCACCATCGTGCGCAGGATCGAGTGCCCGGCCGGGATCGGTCCGCCACCGCCCGACCTGCGTCCGAAGATGGGGCTGGACAACACGGTCGACGCGGCCGCGTGGCTGAAGACGTAGTAGGTGCCGTCGGCCACGTGGATCGGTGACTCGGCGCGGTACCGCTCGAAGACCGGGTAGGGGTTGCGAACGTCGTCGTCGGCCCAGTCGCGCAGGTCGAACGGCGGCAAGGTGGACACGGTCATCGCGCACCGCCCCGAACCTGGTCCGCGATCGCACCAGCGTCCGCGGGCAACTCGTAGCCGCGCCACGCCACGTGTCCGTCCGGGCGCACGAGGACGAACGGCCGCTCGTAAGCCTCGGCCACCTCGGGAAAATCGAGCGAAGCCGCGCTGAACGGAATTCCGCGATCCGCGAAAGCCTGCGAGAAGCCGCTCAAGTTCTCGGAGTCGGCGAAGCACAGCAACACGAATCCCTCGCCGAAGAGGTCCAAGGTGGACATGCCCGGCTTCACCCACGCGTGCGGCGCCCGCGAGCCCGGTCGCGTGTTCGGCCTGCGGTCCTCAGTCTCCGGAGCAGTCGGATCAGCCACGATCAGCGGAGAGCCCGCGTAGGTGAACCCGAGGTGGATCTCCGGCGCGTCGAACTCCCGCGCCACTCCCCCGCGTTCCAGCCCTTCCCGGACCTTCCCCCGCAGGAACTCTCCCTGCGGAGTGTCGTCGTTCAGCTCCTCCGGCACCTGCCGCTTCATCGCGCGTTCCAGGTTCCGGTTGGCCTCCTCCAACCCCTCGAACGCCACCGGCTGGCGCTCACTCGTGTAGCTGTCGAGCAGCCCGGGCCCGGCCCAGCCCGCGATCTCCGCCGCCAGCTTCCACCCGAGGTCGGCGGCTCCGCAGATGCCGGTGTTCATCCCGAACCCACCGGACGGCGACAGCGTGTGCGCCGAGTCCCCGACCAGGAACACCCGCCCCGATCGGAAATCAGCGGCCACGCGGTGCACGAGGTGCCACTCGTTGTCGGACAGCACCTCGATCGGCGTGTCGAACGCGATCGCCTTGCGCACCAAAGTCTCCGCGTCCTGCAACGACTCCGGATCGCCCTGCAGCCCAACGGTGAGCCGGTACAGCCGGTCCCCGTCCAAGGCTCGCATCGGGAACCGCAGCGCCGACGAGATCATCAGGTAGTAGAAGTTGGCGCTGCGGTCACCGAGCTTCGACCGCAGTTCCGGCGCGGAGAACAGGATGTTGCGGAAGACCTGCGTCTCGTGCACCGCTGCCGCCGGGATCTCGCACGCCTTGCGGATCGGCGATCCCGTGCCGTCGCAGGCGATCAGGTACCGGGCCCGCACCTCCGTCGCCTGCCCCGAAACCAGATCGGTGACGACAGCGGTCACGCCGTCAGCGTCCTGAACGAAGCTGTCCATGCGGGTCTGCATCCGCACCACGTCGCCGAGCTCGTCGCGCAACAGCGGGCCGAGCCAGTGCTGCGGGCAGATCGCGTCGGGTTCGGGCGTGTGGTGGAAGTCGGCACGCGTGTCCATCGTGCCGCGCTTCAACCTGAACAGCTCGTGCCCACCGATCCGGGTCGTCCAGACGCAGTCCAGCGGGTGGTCGCCCGGCCAGCCGGAGTGCCGGACGCGGTCGGCGATTCCCCAGCGGCGGAAGAACTCCATCGAGCGCGGGCCGATGCTGCTGACCTTGGGGTGTCCGACCGCGCCGTCGCCCTCCTCGACCAGGACGATGCCGACACCGCGGTAGCGCAGCTCCAGCGCCATCGCCATGCCGATCGGGCCACCGCCGACGACGAGCACGTCGGTCGTGAGCTGGGAGGTCATCTGGTTTCCCTTTCCAGGCAACAGCAGCAGAGGTCCATCGTCGTGACCGGACCGGCCCTCCCACATCCCCAGTCATCCCGCGCGACCGACGGTTTCTCGAGCCCCTGTCCCGCGCATCCCAACCGAGACAGGCCTTCAACCCACGCGAGCCAACAGGTTCCTGCGCACGTACACAGGTGAATCCCGTGCGGGCGCGACACTGGCGCCAAACCCGTCGGACGAGGACAGGAGTCCGCGATGCCCACGCGCACCGCCGAAACCCAGCAGCGCACCACCGTGCGCACCCACGACGGCCTGCGGCTCGCCGGCACGCTGGCCGCGCCCGAACACCCGGAGCACGCGGTCCTGCTGCTGCACGGCGAAGGTTCGAACCGCGAGCAGGACGGCTTCTACCCACGCCTCGCCACCGAGCTGGCCGACCGCGGCGTCGCGAGCCTGCGCTTCGACCTGCCCGGCCACGGCGAGAGCGAGGGCCGCCAGGACGAGCTCACCCTCTCCGGCCTGCTGAACACGATCAACGCCGGCCTCACCCACCTCCGCGAGCACGTCGCCGACGCCCCGGCCACCCTGCTCGCCACCGGTCTGACCGGCGGTGTCGCGGCCGGATACGCGGCCCGCAAGGCCCCGGAGGTCGCGAAACTCGTCCTGGTCAACCCGATGATCGACTACGACGTGCACCTCGGTGCCCTGATCACCGACCAGGCCGGACGCGATCTCATCACCCGTGGTCAGGTCGAGGTCACGCCCACGTTCGCGGTCGGCAGGGCGATGCTCAACGAGGTCTTCTGGCTCCAGCCGCGCGGCGCCCTCGGCGCGATCGCCGCCCCAACTCTGATCCTGCACGGCGCAGGCCCCACCGACGTCCCACTCACCTCGTCGACCGCGGCGGCGGACGCCCTCACCTGCGAACACCGCTTCGTCGAGATCACCGGCCCGCAATCCGCCCATTGGCAGGCTCCGGCGATCCGCGAGGCCACCGAGTGGATCCTCAGCTGAGCTTGATGAGGGGAGCTTTCACAAACCTGAGGTTCATGAGAGCTCCCCTCATCAAGCTTTAGGCAGAGGCGGGCCAGGCGGCGTACTGGCGCTTCCCGTACAGCAAAGGCTCCTGCGCCGACCGGTGCGTGACATCGCGGACCGAGCCGAAGACCACTACGTGCGTGCCGACTTCCTGCGTGTGCGACACGATGCAGTCCGCTACCGCGTGAGCGTCGAACAACAGATGCGGGCCGCCCAGCGATGGCCGTTCCCAGGCCACCCGGGAGAACCGGTCCGGGTCGCCAGAGCAGAACAGTTCCGCCACCGGCCGAGCCGCGTGATGCAGCAGGTTGACCGTGAAGGAACCTCGACGCAGCAACGCGTCCAGAGTCGGACTGCCGTTGCGGACGCAGACCAGCAACGTCGGTGGCTCCATCGACACGCTGCACACCGACGAGATCGTCATGCCCCACGGCGTGTCGTCGAGGTCGAACGTCGTCAGCACCGCGACCCCGGTGGGAAACGCGGCCATCAGCTCCCGGAACGAGGTCATCGCGCACCTACCAGCACCCGGCGGTCGAGCAAGTCGATCAGCGGGCCGGTCAGCGTCGTCGTGACCAGGGCCATCGCCAGCAACGCCACGAACAACCCCGGCGTCAGCAGCCCCGCGCTGTAACCGACCTGCAGCACCACGATCTCGGTGAGCCCGCGCGTGTTGACCAGCACGCCGATCTTCAGCGACGTCAGCTCGGACTCGCCACCCCACCGCGCGCCCAGGTATCCGCCGCCGACCTTGCCCACGACGCCCAGCACGATCGCCAGCACCACACCGAACCACGGCAGCGCCCCGATTCCGCCTGTCGCCAGCGTCATGCCCGCGACCACGAAGAACACCGGCACGAACACCCGCCCGACGCGGCTGACCAACCCGACGACCCGCTCCCACGCGGGCCCCTCGGGGATCATCAGTCCGACCAGGAACGCGCCGAAGATCGACGTCAGCCCCAGCGCGTGCACCCCGTTGCCGGCAACCAATGCCACCAACCCGAGCACGACGGCGAAAATCCGCGGATACGTACTGGCCAGGCCCTCGAAGCGCCCCAGGGAACGGTGTCCGAGGAACGCCAGCACACCACCGACAGCGATCGTCGCGAACGCGATCCACACCCCGCCGAGACCACCGGCGGCCAGCCCGAGGGCCACCGCCAGCAGCAACCACGCAGGCGTGTCGATCAGCATCGACGACATCATCGACAGATCACCGGCCCGGCCCAGATCGGCCTTGCGCTCCTCGATGATCCGCGCCAGCACCGGCACCGCGGTCACGCTCATCGCCACCGCCAGCATGAGCACCAACGCCCAGACGTCAGCCGTGCCACGGACCTCCGCGGGCGCGAGCCACAGCACCCAGGCCGAGAACACCAGCCCGGTCAGCAGCGGCAACGCGAACGAACCGAGCGTGATCCGCCCGACCGTCCTGCTGCGCAACCCGTTCGCACCGTGGTCGAGCTGATGCACGATCCCGACGAGGAACAGGACCAGCCCGGCCTCTCCGATCTGCTTCAGCAGCCCGGTCACGTCGCGAGGCAGCACAGCGGCGAACACCGACGGCCCGAACGCGTGCAGCAGCACCGGTCCGAGCAGGATGCTCAGCGCGATCTCGCCGATCACCGACGGCAGCCGCAGCAACCGGGCGACGACCCGTCCGGCCGCCGCCACCGCGAACAGCGCGCCCAGCAGGACAACGAGGTGAAGAACGTTCTGCATCGGCCGACACTCCTCAGTGGAACTGCGCGAAGTACTCGTACTGGGTGGGCAGCGTGCGTTCGAGCTCGGCGGCCTGTTCCGCGACGAGCTTGAACTCGTGCTGCGCCGACGACGGATCGAGCAACCCCAGTGCGGCCGACGGCTTCAACGAGATGCCGCCGAGACCGAGCAGCATGCAGACGTACGAGTACGCCTCGAACCCGTGGTAGTGCGGGTAAACGCTCTCCGAGTCGGGCAGCCGGGTCTGCCACCGCTCCAGCCGCTCGGCGAGCCCGTCGGGCAGCGTGCGCTTCTTGGTGTCGAGCCAGTACTCGTTGTCCGCCCGCTTGGCCGCGTAGTAGTGCAGCACCAGGAACTCGCGCACGCCGTCCATGCAGCGGCTCACGAGGTTGTTGTACGAGGTCCGCAGACCGTCGTCCCACGACGCGTCCGGGAAGTGCTTCACCAGCTGCTCGATGCCGTGCTGGATGAAGAAGATGCCGGTCGACTCCAACGGTTCCACGAAGCCGGACGACAACCCGATCGCGACACAGTTGTTCACCCAGTGCCGACGGGAACGGCCGATCCGCATCTTGATGTGGTTCGCCTCAAGATCCTCCGCGGCCGGCCCGATGAACTCGCGCAGCCGCTTCTCCGCCTGCTCCGGCGTCGAATAATCGCTGGCGTAGACGTAACCAGTGCCGATCCGGTCGAACAGCGGGATCGTCCAGATCCACCCGGCTTCCTGCGCGGTCGCCGTGGTGCAGGGCCGAAGTCCCTTGCGCTCCATGTCGAGCGGCACGCGCAACGCCACGGCCGAGTCGTTCGGCAGGCTGCTCTGGTACGACTCGAACGGTTCCTCAAGGGCCTTGCCGAGCAACAGGCTGCGGAACCCGGTGCAGTCGACGAACAGGTCACCGGTCAGGTCGCCGTGCTCCTTGGTCACGACGTGGCTGATCCAGCCGCGCTCGTCCAGCGCCACGTCCACCACGTCGTCGAGGACGTGCCGCACACCCCTCGCCACCGAATAGTCTCGCAGGAAGTTCGCCACCAGTGTGGCGTCGAAGTGGTAGGCGTACGGGAACTGCGTCGACTGCTCGGACAACGTCGTCCGGTACGCCGACCGCTCCCCCAGCCCGCCCTCGAACAGCGTTCCGTCCAGCTGCCGCGGCGACTTCAGGCTGTCGCACAACGTGCCCACGAGGAAGCAGTCGCGATCGAAGCGGTCCGACGACGGGTTGCGCAGCCACCAGTCCGTCAGCGTGAACCCGTCGACCACGCGCTGGCGTTCGAACGGGTGGTAGAAGTGATGGCCCTCCTCACGCCAGTTCTCGAACCGGATCGCGAGCTTGTAGGTCGCGTTGCACTTCGGCATCCAGTCCTTCTCCTCAAGTCCGAGGTAGGAGAAGAAGTGGCGGACGGTGCTGAACGTGGCCTCACCGACCCCGATCGCGCCGACGCGGGCGGACTCGACGAGCGTGACGTTGATCCGGTCGCCGAACGCGGCGGTCAGGTACGACGCGGTCATCCACCCCGACGTTCCCCCGCCGACGACAACAACACTCTTCAGCATGAAAAGAATCCTCCGAAGTGGACGAACCGGGGCGTCAGAGCGCCACGGCCTCGATCAGGCTTTGCGGGGAACGCGTGGGGACGACAGTGGAGAGCCGAAGACCGGCGGCTTCGAACAACTCGCCGTAATGCGCGAGGTCTCGTTCCCGGCCGGGCACCACCGCGAGCATGTTGAGGTCGAGCAACGGCGCGAAGCCGGGCTCGCCGATCGGGCCGAGCGGCATCTCGACGACCACGACCCGGCCGCCGGGGCGCAACGCCTCGCGGCACCGCGTCAGGATCCTGACGCACGAGTCGTCGTCCCAGTTGTGCAGCACTGCCTTCAACAGGAACAGATCACCGTGCGGGAGCGGGTCGAAGAACGAGCCGCCGACGAACTCGCACCGGTCGCTCAGCCCGGCCTTCTCGGCCTCGGCGAGTGCGCTCGTCTCCACGTTCGGCAGGTCCAGCACCACCCCGCGAACGTCCTCATTGGACTTCAGCAGCGCGTGCAGCAACGCACCGTTCGCGCCGCCGACGTCGACAGCGGTCTCGACACCGGACATGTCCAGCAACGACGCGATCTCGCGCGACAGACCGTCCGTCAACTCGGTCATCGAGTTCGAGAACCGCTCGAACTCCTCGGGGTGCGCCGCGAAGTGTGCCCAGACATCGCTGCCCAGAGCGGCCTGGGTCTGCGGTTCACCGGCGCGGACCGTGTCCGGGAACTTGCCCCACGAGAGCCAGTGCGCGGGGGATCCGTGCACGATCGCGATGTCCCGCAACGACCCCGGCACACCCTCGCGCAGCATCTCCAGCAACGGCGTGCTGCCGAACCGCCCCCCGCCCTTGATGTCACTGTCGTCGTACGAGACCAGTTCCAGCGAGGCGGCCGTGCGCAGCAGCCGGAACATCGCGTCGGCGTCGGATCCGGTCAGCGCGGCCAGCTCCTCGGCGGTGAGGAACCCGTCGTCGAGGTGGTCCGCGATCTTGAGCGAGGCCAGCGCGTGGACGATCTGGGTCACCCAGTAACCCGTGATCATCTGCATCAAACGTGCCTGTGGTGGCATCAGATCCTCCTTTCGTGCGTGCGGACGTGCTCCGGCCGGAACCCCAGCCCGATCACCCGGCTCATCAGCCACTGCGCCGGGGCGAACCTCTCGAACAACTTGGGCGCGGGCGGCTGACCCGATCCGTCGAGCGCCTCGTCGATCCCGAACCGCTGCGTGGCCCGTTGCAGTGCCTGGGACAACGTGGTGGTGAGCCGCCGGCGCTTCTGCACCGCCGCCAGCCGCGAGTCGTCGAACGTCGCACCCGTCAGCTGCGTGTTCAGCAACGGCGCGACCAGGGCGTTGGCCGTGGCGACCGCGTCCTGCACCGCGAGGTTGACCCCGAAGCCCGCCACCGGTGACATGGCGTGCGCCGCGTCCCCGATGAACAGCAGGCCCGGCGCGTGCCAGCGTTCGAGCCGGTCGATCCGCGCCTCCAGCAACCTGAGGTCGTCCAAAGAGGACACCTCGTGCACCCGGTCTGCCAGGAACGGCACGGTGGCGGCGAGATCGGCGCGGAACTTCTCGATCCCGTCCCGGCACACCTTCTCGTAGCCGCCCTTGGGCGTCTCGGTGAACATCTGCCAGTAGGTCCGGCGGTCGGTGGCGCCGAAGATCTTGCCGTCGCCGACCCGCACGCACAGGCCTTCGTCGGGATCGGTCTCCCGGCGCGAGACCCGGAAGAAGATCACGTCCAGCGTCTTGCCGATCCTGCGGGGAACGACGCCGACATCACGACGGATCGCCGAGTGCCGTCCGTCCGCGGCGACCACCAGAGTGGAGCGGAGCTCGAACTCACCTTCCGGTCCGTGTGCCCGAACTCCGGCGATCCGCCCGTTCTCCCGCAGCACGCCGAGCACCTCGGTGCTCATCAGCAGCCGGAAACCGGGATAACGCTTGGCCTCCGACGCGATGAGGTCGAGGAAGTCCCACTGCGGCACGAACGCCATGTACGGGTAAGGCACGTTCAACCGGCGGAAGTCCGCGATGTCGATGCGTTTCCCGTTCTGCACCACGCCGATCGTGTGCACCCGCTGGTGCGGCAGCTCGTGGAACCGTTCCGCGAGGCCCAGCTCGTCGAGGATCTGCAGCGTGGCCGGGTGGACCGTGTCGCCGCGGAAGTCGCGGTGGAAGTCGGCGTGCTTCTCCAGCACCGTGACGTCCACGCCGGACCGCGCCAGCAGCAGTCCCAGCATCACACCTGCCGGACCACCCCCGGCAACGCAAACCGTGCTGGCTTCTTCTGGGCCGAGAAGACCCGTGACTCGGCCGGCAAGC
>NZ_JBEXPJ010000161.1:0-21180 GCF_040611995.1 Lentzea sp. NPDC006480 | reverse complement strand
ATTCGATCAAGCGGGTCGAGATTTTGTCGGCGGTGCGGCGGAGTGTTCCTGGTCTGCCTGAGGTCGACCCTGTCGAGCTGGGCAAGCTCAGAACCCTCGATGAGATCACCGCACGGCTGGGCAGTGCGAAGCTCCCCGAGCGGGCGGGCACCGAGCGGGCGGGCACCGAGCACGCGGGCACCGAGCACGCGGGCACCGAACAGGTTGGCGGCCTGGTGCGATACGCGGTGCGAATGACACCGAGTGCCGCGCCTGGGCTCGCGCTCAAGGGGTTGCGCGACGGCAGGATCGTGGTCACCGACGACGGGCGCGGGATCGCGGCGCACGTCGTGAAGAGGCTTGTCGCGGCTGGTGCTGACGCGGTCGTGGGTGTGGCCGAGGGCGCGTACGGGGTCATTCACCTCGGTGGGCTCAAGGACGTCACGTCGGTCGACGAGGCGGTCGCGGTGCAGCGGGACGTGTTCGCCACGGCCCGCGCGGTGGCGGACAAGTGCGGTGTGTTCGTCACCGTGCAGGACACCGGCGGCGATTTCGGGGTCAGTGCCCGGGAACGCGCCTGGCTCGGTGGTGTCGCCGGGCTCACCCGGACGGCGCGGCGGGAGTGGGCCGGCGCCGGCGTCAAGGCCATCGACGTCGAGCGTGGGCGGCGGACTTCCGCGGCGGTGGCGCAGGCCGTCGTGAACGAGTTGCTGGCCGGCGGATCGGCGACCGATGTCGGGCTGCGGGCCGACGGTACGCGCCTGGTGGTCGAGGCTGTCGTGACGGGGCAACCCGAGGCGCGGCACGAGATCACCGGGAACGACGTCATCGTCGCCACCGGTGGTGCCAGGGGTGTGACCGCGGAGGCGTTGAAGGAGCTGGCACGGCAGCACAAGCCGAAGCTGGTGTTGCTCGGACGTACGCCCCAGCACGCGGAACCCGTCCACCTCAGGGGAATCACCGATGAGGCCGCGCTCAAGCGGGCCGTGGTGGACCATGTGACGAAGACGACGGGCAAGCCGCCGTTGCCCGCGAAGGTCAACGCCGAGGTGAGTGCGACGCTGGCCGCCCGCGAGGTCGCGAAGACCGTCGCGGACATCAGGCAGGCCGGTTCCCAGGTCCGGTACGTCGCCGTGGACGCGCGTGATCACGTTGCGCTGCGCCGGGAGCTCGACACCGTGCGCCAGGAGTGGGGCCCGATCACCGGCATCGTGCACGGCGCCGGAGTGATCGCGGACAAGCGCATCGCGGAGAAGACCGACGACCAGTTCGACCGGGTCTTCGACACCAAGGTCGAAGGGCTGCGCGGGCTGCTCGCGGTGACGGAGAACGACCCGATCCGCACGTTGTGCGTGTTCTCGTCGATCTCGGCGCACGTCGGCAACCCCGGCCAGTGCGACTACGCGATGGCCAACGAGGTGCTCAACCAGGTCGCGCACGCACAGGCACGGCCGGGCCGGCTGGTGCGCTCGATCGCCTGGGGCCCGTGGGAAGGCGGCATGGTCAGCCCGTCGCTCGCGGACCACTTCCACAGCCAGGGCGTGCCGCTGATCCCGATCGCCGACGGCGCGCGGCAGTTCGTCGCGGAGCTCACCGGCGCCGGCGAGGACGTCCACGTGGTCATCTCGGCGGGAGAGGCCGGACCGATCGACGGCGCCGAAGACACGACCGAGCGGGGCGAGATCCTGCTCAGCGCCAGGACGCACGCCTACCTCGCCGACCACGACATCGAGGGCACACCGGTCGTGCCGATCGCCCTCGCGCTGGAATGGTTCAGCGCGCACGGCGACGTCGTGACGGACGTGAAGGTGTTGCGGCGCATCGGGCTCGACAACTTCACGGGCACAGGTGACCGGATCACCGTCGAACGCACCGGTGACGCGCTGTCGATCGGCAGGCACTACAGCGGCCGCGTCGGCACCACGACCAGCCCGCGACAGTGGCAGGAACCGGTGACCCAGCCGGTGGGCCCCGACGTCTACGACGGGCACCTGCTGTTCCACGGGCCGATGTTCCAGGTGATCCGCGAGGTCGGCGGCATCTCCGCCGACGGCGCGGTCGCGACCGTCGCCGGGGCGCGGGAGATGGGCTGGTGCGGCCGGAATTGGCACACCGACCCGGCCGCTGTCGACGGTGGGCTGCAGCTCGCGTTGCTGTGGGCGCGTCAGGTCCTGGGCAAGGCGTCGTTGCCGATGGGCGTCGGGGAATGCCGTACCCACAAGCCCGGACTGCTCGACGGAACCACGAAATGCGTCCTCATCGCACGCCAGACGTGGGCTGACGGCGCCACGTGCGACATCGCGTTCGTCGACGCGGACGGGTCGGTACGGGCCGAGCTGATCGGCGTCGAACTCGTCGCGCGGCCGGAGGGGTGAGATGTTCGAACCGATCGCGATCGTCGGGCGTGGAGCAGTCCTGCCCGACGCGCTCGGGCCGGATGCCTTCTGGGACAACGTGAAGGCCGGCCGCGACAGCCTGTCGCACGCCCCGCAGGGCCGATGGCGGTGCGCGAGCCCCGAGGGCGCGTGGCACGACATCGGCGGCTACGTCAGGGGTTTCGACCTCGACGCCAGTGGGTTCGCGATCGATGTGCGCGGCCTGGACCAGCAGTTCCTCTGGGTCCTGCACGCCGTGCGGCAGGCACTGACCGAAGCGCGGGTGGCGGGGAGGAAGACCGGCCTGGTGCTCGGCAACCTGTCGTTCCCCACGATGGGCATGGCCGAGTACGCGGAACAGGTGTGGCGCAAAGGGCCCAGGCCGGACGCGCGCAACAGGTTCATGTCGGGTCTGCCCGCCCACCTCGCGGCGAAGGCGCTCGGCCTGGAGAACGGGTTCGCGCTCGACGCGGCCTGCGCGTCGTCGCTCTACGCGATCAAGCTCGCGTGTGACCAGCTGCACGACCGCAAGGCCGACGTCATGGTCGCGGGTGCGGTGAACTGCGCCGACGACCTGTTCATCCACACCGGCTTCTCCGCGTTGTCAGCACTGAGCAGGTCGGGCCGGAGCCGTCCGTTCCACCGTGACGCGGACGGCCTGGTTCCCGCCGAGGGCGCGGCGTTCGTCAGCCTCATGCGGCTCGCGGACGTCGGTGACCGCGAGGTCCTCGGCGTGATCCGCGGCGTCGGGCTGTCGAACGACGGGCGCGGCACCGGAATGCTCGTTCCCTCCGCCGAGGGCCAGGAACGCGCCATGCGGCTGGCCTACGAGATGGCCGGGATCGGGCCGGAAACCGTGTCGCTGCTGGAATGTCACGCCACCGGCACGCAGGTCGGCGACGCGGTCGAGGTCCGCAGCTCGGCGAGCGTGTTCGCAGGCCACACCGGACTCCCGATCGGCTCGGTGAAGTCGAACGTGGGTCACCTCGTCACGGCCGCGGGGGTCGCCGGTGTGCTCAAGGTGCTGGGCGCCATGAAGGACGGCATCCGGCCCGCGACCCTGCACGCCGACACCACGATCGAAGCGCTCGGCGGCACCCCGCTGCGGGTGCTCACCGAAGCCGAGGAGTGGACCGGCCCGAAGCGCGCCGCGGTCTCCGCGTTCGGCTTCGGCGGCAACAACGCCCACTTGATCATCGACGCCCCTGATCTTCATGTGGGGAGTTCTGCTGAACCTCAGGTTTGTGCAACCCCCGCTTCTGAAGATCAAGTGGCGATCGTGGCGGTGGTGGCGCCTGATCCGTTCAGCGGGGTGAAGGCGGGCAAGCGGGAGAGCGTCGACATCGCGTTGCAGGGGTTGAAAACGCCCCCACTCGATCTCAAGGTGACGCTGGCGCAGCAGCTCCTCGTGCTGGAGGCGGCCAGGGAAGCCGTCAAGGGCGTCGAGCTGCCACGTGAACGCACCATGGTGCTGGTCGGCATGGGGTGTGACGCCGAGGTCGCCCGGTACGGGGCCCGGTGGCGGGCGGACCTCGCCGAACGTGACGGTGTGGTGCCGGCCCTGACCAGTGCCGGCGTGGTCGGCACGATGCCGAACATCACTGCCAACCGCCTCAACTCGCACCTCGACCTGGCCGGGCCGAGCTTCACGGTGTCGGCCGAGGAAGCGTCAGGTGTGGTCGCACTGGAACTCGCCGCGCGCGCTCTGCGCAACAACGAGGCCGACGCGGCGGTGGTGGGCGCGGTCGACCTGTCGCACGAGCCGGTGCACGAGCAGGCGCTGGCCGACATCGGCATCACGCGGGAACCCGGCGACGCCGCCGTGGTGCTCGTGCTCAAGCGGCTGCGTGACGCGGCCCCGGAGGACGTCGTCGCCGTACTGGACGACGCGACCGCCGAGGCCGACCTGGTCATGGGCGACGAGGGCTTCGACCCGACCGGCATCTTCGGTGCTCCCCATGCCGCCAAGGGGCTTCTGGCCGTCGCGACGGCCGCGCTGGCGTTGCGGCACCGGGCGATGCCGCGGGTCGGAGCGCCCGCTGACCCGGCGTTCGACCTGCACACCGCCGAGGTCGTCACGCGGGCACTGGAGGCTCCGCAACGGCGTGTCCGGCTGCGTGCGCACCGGACCGCACCCCTGATCGCGGAACGCGCGCCGAAGCTGCACGTCTTCTCCGGCAAGGACAAAGCGGGCGTGCTCCAGGCTCTGCGCGACGGCCGCGAGTCGAACGACGGCCCGGCACGACTCGTCGTGATCGGTGAGACGGAACGACCGGTCGAGGCGTGGCTGACCGGCACGGCCCCGAAGCCGGAAGGGGTGGCGTTCCGCGAAACCCCGATCACGGGGGAGATCGGCTTCGTCTTCACCGGCGGACTCGCCGCCTATCCCGGGATGGGCCGCGAACTGCTCCTGGCCCACCCGCACGTCCTCGAGGACATCGAGGAACGGTCGGGTTCGGTGCGCGAGGTGGCGGGCTGGGCGTTCAACGGCCCGGACAGCAGGCCGGGTGACGTGCTCGACCAGATCTGGGGCACCGCGCTGCTCAGCCAGGTGCACGCGACGATCTCCCAGCAGGTCCTCGGCATCCGGCCCGACGCCGCTCTCGGCTACTCGGCCGGTGAGTCGAACGCGTTGGTGGCGCTGGGGGTCTGGACCGACATGCGGCAGCTCGTGCGGGACATGACCAAGAGCGGCATGTTCAGCGAACAGGTCGCGGGTGAGTTCGCCGCGATCCACCGGAGCTGGGCACGCCAGGGCATCACCGCCGCCAGGTGGAAGAACTTCCTCGTCGGAGTCGACCCCGAGCACGCCCGCAAGATGCTGCTCCACGAGCAGGCCGCACACCTCATCGCCGTCAACTCGCCGGAGTCGTGTGTCATCGGCGGCGACGAGCGGGCTTGCCGGCAAGTCTTGTCCACATTGGACACCACATACGTACTGCCGATCCCGTACGAGCTGGCGGTGCACACGCCCGAGCTCGCCGAGGTGCGCGACGAGTGGTGGCGGCTGCACTGCCGTCCCACGACACCGCCGCCCGGTGTGCGGTTCTACAGCTGTGCCACGGACGACTCCTATCTGCCGACGCCGGAACGGGTTGCGGACGCGCTCACCGCGCAGGCCGTCGGCACCATGGACTTCGCCGCCACGGTCCGGAAGGCATGGGACGACGGTGTGCGGGTGTTCATCGAGCACGGCCCGAAGTCGCTGTGCAGCGACTGGATTCGGCAGACGCTGGGGGACCGGGACCATCTGGCGATCCCCATGGACGCGTCCGACAGTCTCCGCCAGATCAGCCGGGTCGCCGCCGAGCTCACCGCCGCGGGCATCCCGGTGAACGCTCTCGACACCGGTTCACCCGAGGAACCCGGCCGTGTGATCACCCTCCCCGCCCATCCACCGGAGGTCAGGTTGTCCAGCACGACGACGATGGTCCGCGCTCCGCATCTCCCTCCGGTGCTGGCGACCGAGCCGCCGATCATGGCGGTCCGGGCACCGGTCGAGGCGCCGCACGAGGCAACAACTGCGGTGCCGGTCGAGGCAGCTGTCGAGGCAACCATCAAGGCGCCGGTCGGGGCAACGATCGAGGTGCCCGTCGAGGCGCCGGTCGAGCTGGTGCCCGGTCTGCCCGGACCGAAGTTCACCCGTGCCCAGCTGGAACACCTCGCCGGCGGGCGGATCTCGGAGCTGTTCGGCGAGCTGTTCAGGCCACAGGACCAGTACGACCGGCAGTGCCGCATGCCGCAGCCGCCCATGTTGCTCGCCGACCGGGTCACCGGGATCGACGCCGAACCCGCGACCATGGGCACCGGCACGATCTGGACGGAGACGGACGTCCAGCCGGACAGCTGGTACCTGGACAGCACCGGTCGCATGCCGCCGGGCATCCTCGTCGAGTCGGGGCAGGCCGACCTGCTGCTGATCAGCTGGCTGGGCGCCGACCTGCTCAACCAGGGCGAACGCGTCTACCGGCTGCTCGGCTGCGAGCTCACCTACCACGGCAGCCCGCCGCTACCCGGCGAGACGCTGCAGTACGAGATCACGATCGACGGGCACGCCGAGCTCAACGGCGTCCGGCTCTTCTTCTTCCACTACGACTGTCACGTCAACGGCGAGCTGCGGCTCTCCGTCCGAAAAGGACAGGCGGGGTTCTTCACCGACGCGGAGCTCGCGGCGACGACCGGGGTCATCTGGGACCCGGCGCGGGAACACCCGGATGGCACGTGCGACCAGCCGCTGGCGCGGGCGCCGCGCAGCTTCACCGCCGAGCAGGTGCGGGCGTTCGCCCAGGGCCGGCCGGCGGACTGCTTCGGCGACGCGTGGAGCGTGACCCGGTCGCATTCGCGGACGCCGCGCATCGACGACGGCCGGATGCTGTTCCTCGGCGAGGTCACGGACTTCGACGTCACGGGCGGACCGTGGCAACGCGGCTACCTCAGGGCCGAGACGCGGATCCGGCCCGACGACTGGTTCTTCGAAGGGCACTTCAAGAACGATCCGTGCATGCCGGGCACGCTGATGTTCCAGGGGTGCCTGCAGGCGATGTCGTTCTACCTGGCGGGGTGTGGTTTCACCATCGGCAACGACGCGTGGCGCTTCGAGCCGGTGCCCGGTGAGGCCTACGACATGCGATGCCGAGGCCAGGTGACGCCGGAGAGCAGGAACCTGACCTACGAGGTGTTCGTCACCGAACTCCAGGCGGGTCCGATTCCGACCGTCTACGCGGACGTTCTGTGCACAGTGGACGGAACGAAGGCCTTCCACGCCAGGCGGGTCGGCTTGCGGCTCGTGCCGGACTGGCCGCTCGACCAATGGCGCCAGGAGATGGCCGGCGAGATGGCGGAGGACACCAGGGCGATCACGGTCGACGGCGTGAAGTTCGACTACGCCTCGCTGCTGGCATGTGCGTGGGGCAAGCCGTCCGAAGCGTTCGGCGCGCTCTACGACCGCTTCGACTCGCACCGCCGGGTGGCGCGTCTTCCCGGGCCTCCCTACCACTTCATGACCAGGGTGATCGAGGCGACCGGAAAGCTCGGCGGCATGGAGCGCGGCAGTTCGTGCGTCGTGGAGTACGACGTGCCGGACGACGTCTGGTACTTCGACCAGAACCACGGCACGATGCCGTTGTCCGTGCTGATCGAGGTCGTGTTGCAGCCGTGCGGCTGGTTCGCCTCGTACGTCGGGTGCGCGGTCGAGATCGACCAGGACCTGTTGTTCCGCAACCTCGACGGCAAGGGCACCATCCACCGGATGATCACCCCGGACACCCAGGTGATCAGCACGCACGTGACGCTGCGCGACATCTCGGTCAACGGCACGATGATCATCGTCTCGTTCGACGTGAAGTGCTACGGCGACAACGAGCTCGTCTATGAGCTCGACACCGCGTTCGGCTTCTTCCCGCCCGAGGCGTTCGTCGACCAGCCCGGTCTCGGCTCGACACCGGAGGAACGCGCGGCGATGGCGCCGGCAGTGCCGCCGAGGGAGACGAACGTCGACCTGTCGCGGCACCGCGAGCTGGCCGGTTCGATGCTGCTGATGCTCGACCGCGTCACGGGGTACGACCCCCGTGGCGGCAAGGCCGGACTCGGCAGGCTCACCGCGGAGAAGGACGTCGATGCGGGGGAGTGGTTCTTCAAGGCCCACTTCTTCCAGGATCCCGTCCAGCCCGGTTCACTCGGCATCGAGGCGCTGTACCAGCTGTTGCAGGTCTACCTGCTGGAGCAGGGGGCGGCAGAGGGCCTGACGAACCCGCGGTTCGAGATGATGATGGACAGTCAGCCGATGGTGTGGAAGTACCGCGGCCAGGTCGTGCCGTCGCAGCACGTGATCGGCTCCGAGCTGGAGATCACCGAGTACGACGCCGAACAGCGTTGCGCCAGGGCGAAGGCGTGGCTGTGGGTCGACGGCAAGCGCATCTACAGCGCCGTGGACCTCGGCGTCCGGCTGGTCGGTGACGACAGCGAGGCGAACTGGCTCTCCGACCACCGGCCGACGTGGACTGTTCCGGTGCTGCCGATGATGTCCGTGCTGGACGAGCTCGCCTCCGGTGGCGCACAGGCGCTCAAGGACGTCGAGCTGCGCCGGTGGATCCCCGCCGATCGAACACCCCGGCTGAGGGTCGACCGGAACGAGGACGAGGTCCGGTTGATGCAGTGGCGGGAGGCACGGACCGCCGCGCTGTCGCGGTACGAGGAGGTCGCGTCGGCGGTGACCACCGAGCCCGGCAGGCGCCCCGCGGCGTTCCCCGAGCTCCCGAACGCCACGCCTGTCACGGACTTCTACACGTCCGGCGCGTTGTTCCACGGTCCCGCGTTCCAGTACCTCAAGTCGCTTCGGCGCGGCGCGGGCGGCGCCTCGGGAGTGCTCGACGCGAGCGCTGGAACGGTGCCGCGCGGGAACCTGCATCAAGGCCTGCTCGACGCGGCGACGCACGTCATCCCGCACGACAGCATGTGGCAGTGGTACCAGGAGATCCCGCGTGACGAGGTCGCGTACCCGTACAAGATCACGAGCTTCGAGCAGTTCACCCCACTGCCCGACACCGGTGAGGTGCGGGTCGAGGCGCGGTTCGGCGGGTTCGAAGGCGGCGACCGGAGGTTCCCGGTCGTGCACCTGCAACT
The DNA here is from genome assembly GCF_040611995.1 of Lentzea sp. NPDC006480. Taxonomy (NCBI): domain Bacteria; kingdom Bacillati; phylum Actinomycetota; class Actinomycetes; order Pseudonocardiales; family Pseudonocardiaceae; genus Lentzea; species Lentzea sp. NPDC006480. Next base: position 12,205 of record NZ_JBEXPJ010000161.1, on the reverse strand, counting down.
GCTGCGGGACGGCCAGGTGCTGGTGGCGATGCGGCTCGTCGAGGTGCTGATGCCGACCGGGACGTTCGGCGCCGCCGCGCCCGGGCAACGGAGAGCGTTCCTCAGAGATCGTGTCTACGCCGGCGGGCTCGGCCTGTCGTCCACCGTGGACGGGGTGACGACGCTGACCTACGAGGACGTCGTGGCGTGCGACTGGCTCGCGGGAACGGTCGCCACCGCGTACGGCCTGCCCTCAGGCTCGCGCGGCCGCGACCACCTGGTGCACATCGCCGTGGCGGACCACGTCGCGAGGCTCGCCAGGACCCATCCGTCCGCGGTGCGGGTCACCGGGCACACCGCCGAGGTGGACGGCACGAGGTATCGCCTGCACGTCGACGAGCGGGAGGACGCGGTCACGGTGCGCTCCTGACACCGCTGCCGCTGCCAGGAAGCTCTTCGTGGCTTCGGCCGTTTCCAAACGGTCCCATGCCGCTGAACGGCACGAGACAAGACCAGCAGCACCGCGCATCCGTAACTTCCGATGCGACGGGTACGTACAAGTGTGTAGCGCCATGGAGGGCCACTGCCGTGACCGAATCCATCCTGTCGTCCTTCTCGCGACTGCGTGCCTGTGATCCGGACCGGCGCATGTTCACGTTCGTGGACGAGAAGGGCGACGACGAGGCCACCCGGACCGTCCGCGAGCTCGGCGAGGCCGCCGACCGTGTCGTGGAGTCGCTGCGGGCCAAAGGTCTACAGCCCGGTGACCGGGTCCTGCTCGTGTACCCGCCGTCACTGGACTTCGTCGAGGCGTTCCTCGGCTGCCTCGCGGCCGGCGTCATCCCGGTGCCCGTCTACCCGCCGAACCCGTTCAAGCTCAAGAAGGATCTCGCGACGTTCACCGCGATCGCGGAGAACTCCGGCGCGCGCTGCGTGCTGACGAGCAGCGCCTACGACCGATCCCGCATGGCCGGCTCGGTGACGAGCTTCTTCAGTTCCGACGCTCCCAAGTGGCCGTCGCTGGCGTGGTACCGCACGGACAAGCTGCGTCCGGCGTCCACCCCGCGGTGGCACGAGCCGGCCGGTCCACACGAGACAGCATTGCTGCAGTACACGTCCGGATCGACCTCGACCCCCAAGGGCGTGATGCTCAGCCACGGCAACCTGGCGCACGAGGTGCTCGCGAACGCCGCGGACCTCGGGCTCGGCCCCGGCACGCGCGGTGTGTTCTGGGTACCGCAGTACCACGACCTCGGCCTGATCAGCGTGATCCTGTCGACCATCGCGGGCAACAGCACGACCACCCTGATGTCCCCGCTGACCTTCCTGCAACGCCCTGCTGTGTGGTTCGACGTGATGTCGCGGGTGCGTGCCACGCACACGGCGGCGCCGAACTTCGCGTTCGAGCTCTCGGTCCGCAAGACGACGGCAGACCAGCGGGCGCAGTGGGACCTCTCGGCGTTGCGCGTGATCATGTCCGCCGCCGAGCCGATCCGCCCGGCCACGGTGGCCGCGTTCTTCGACGCGTTCGAACCGTCCGGTGTGGACAGTGAGGTCTTCTTTCCCGCCTACGGCCTCGCCGAGCACTCGGTGAGCGTGTCCATGGGCGGCAAGGCCACGCTGCACGTCGACAAGGAAGCGCTCGAGTCCGGGCACGTCGTGCCGTCGGAGCAGGGTGTGCCGTACATCGGCTGCGGGCGGATCACGAAGCCCGGCGCGGTGGTGCGCATCGTCGATCCCGCCGCATGCGTGCCGGTGCCGGAAGGCCGGGTCGGTGAGATCTGGGTCGACTCTCCCACCAAGGGACAGGGCTACTGGGGCATGGAGCAGGAGACGCTGCGCACGTTCCGGGCTCGGATCGAGGGTGACGACCGCGAGTACCTGCGCACCGGTGACCTCGGGTTCCTCCACGAGGGCGAGCTGTTCGTCACCGGGCGCAGCAAGGATCTCATCATCGTGCGCGGGCGGAACATGTACCCGGCGGACATCGAGGACAGCGTCCGCGACTGCCATCCGATGATCCGGCCGGGCGGGCTCGCGGCGTTCGCCGTCGGCACCGATGAGGGCGAGCAGCTCGTGCTGTTCGTGGAGACGCGGCAGGACAAGGTGAGTTCCGCGCAGCTCGACGAGATCCGCGAGTCGGTGCGGCGCCGGGTGTACGAGGATCACCAGCTCGGATGCCACGCGATCGTGATCGGACCCGTGGGAACCGTGCGGAAGACGACGAGCGGCAAGGTACGCCGGCTGGCGTGCAAACAGGCCTTCGAATCGGGAGAGGTCGCCGCATGAGGTTCTCCACCGGTCCGAACGACTTCGCCGACGTCGACGATGAGTTCCGGCAGGTGCTCGCGGACCTCGGCACCCTGGTCGCGGCGTCGCGGACGACCAGGCGCCGGGTGTTCCACCGCAACGCCACCGGCGCCGCCGGATCGTTGCGGATGCTGGACTCCCCGGATCTGCCGGCGCACGCGTTCTTCCAGCCGGGCAGGGAGCTCGACGTCATCGCCCGGTACTCCAACAGCATGGAGTCCGACGACATCGCCCCGGCGATCCGCGGGATCTCCCTGCGCATCGGCGACCTGGACCTGTCGCTCAACACAGGTGCGCGTTTCTTCGCGCGGACGGCGGACATCTTCCGTCGTTACTCCGCCGGCGACGCCTCCTCGCTCGTCGACGAGATTCCCGGTTTCCGGGAGACGGCGTGGAACCTGTACCGGCACGCGACCTCTTACGCCGACTATCACTACTACTCGCAGGTGCCGACCGGCTTCACCGCGCTGGACGGCACGCAGTGGCTGATCAGGTATCGGCTGGTGCCCGCGGGCGGCGTGCCGGACGCGGGGTTCGTGGATCCCGGGGACCGGTTTCTGCCGCCGGAGCCGCCCGGTGAGCTGGAGCGGTTCGACGAGGAGGACGAGCGGTCGCGGACGTTCCTGCACGAGGAACTGCGCCACCGCCTGGAATGCGGTGCCGTTTCGTCGCTGCTTCAGGTCCAGCTGCACCCGGTCAGCGCGTCCGACGAGGACAACGAGGCCGCGCTCGACTGCACGCGTGAGTGGGACCTGCCGTGGCGTGACGTCGCAGTGCTGAGCCTGGACTCCTTGCTGCACAACGACGAGATCGAAGGACTGCGGTTCAACGTCGGCAACACGCCCGAAGGTCTGGGCGTCGTGCTGGCGTCGTCGCCACACGAGGCCGCGTCGCTGAACCACCTGCGGGCCATGGTCTATCAGCAGACCGCGGCCGCACGGCTCGGGGCGTCGCGCACGGTCGTGGTCGTCGGTGCCGGACCTGCCGGACTCTCGACGGCGCGGGAGCTGGAGAAGGCCGGGCATCGCGCGATCGTGCTGGAGGCGCTGCCGTCGGTGGGCGGCAAGTGCGAGTCGGTCGACATCGACGACCGCGCGTACGACCTGGGCGGGCACGTCTGCACGACGCAGTACGAGAACGTCGCGCGCCTGGCCGTCGAGCTCGGCGTGCCGACCGAGGACACGACACCGCACCGGGTCTACTCCGATGGCGAGTCGGCGCCGCAGAGCACGGCGTTCTTCCAGCGCGACTCGTTCCGTCGCTACACCGAGCTGCGGGACCAGGAGTTCCCGGACATCGCCACGGCGGGTCTGGCGCACTCCGCGCGGTCACTCGCCACGCCGGTCCGTGAATGGCTCGCCGAGCACGGACTCGAGTCGATGGCCGAGTCGCTGGGCACGGGCTACACGGCTGCCGGATACGGCTATCTGGCAGGGGATCTGCCCGCGTTGTACTTCGTCAAGTACGCCGAGATGACGGGCCTGCTGTCGGCTCGGCCCCAGCTGCTCGGGCATCCCGGCAGCTTCACGATCGTCGGTGGTTTCAAGGGACTGTGGGAGAAGGTCGCGGCCGGGCTGAGCGACGTCCGTTGCGGCGTCACGATCACGTCGATCAACCGGGACCCGGACAAGTCGACCGGTGGCGTGCTCGTGCGGACCGATCAGGGTGACGTCGTCGCGGACGACCTCGTGCTGACCGTGCCGATCTCGCAGCTGCTGGACGTCATCGACGCCTCGCCGGACGAGGTCGACCTGGCCCGCCGCGTGCGGGTGATGGACTACTACACCACGGTCGTGTCGGCCACCGGGCTGCCGGAGTCGGCGTTCTTCCTGCTCGACGCGGAGCCGGGCCACGCGGTGTCGTTCCACCACCGGTACCCCGAGAGCGACGTCTACGCGGTGTACTCCTACGGCGCTCCTGATCTGGACGGTGACGACATCGTCCGCATCTTCCGCGACGACGTCGAACGCATGGGCGGCGTGATGGGCGAGGTGCACGCACAACGACGGTGGAAGTTCCTCCCGCACTTCGGCAGCGAGGACATCCGCGACGGCGTGTACGACCGCATCGAGCACATGCAGGGCCGCAACCACACCTACCACGCGGGCAGCCTGCCGTCCTACGAGCTGGTCGAGTGCACCATGGCGTACTCGAAGTCCTTGGTGCGCCGGCACTTCGGCGGCTCGCCCGAGGACGACGACGTGTTCGGCCACTACGCCGTGATCGAGGAGGACCGGCCCGCGCCGACCCTGGACGCGCTGCGGTCGTGGCTCATCGACCACGTGGCGTCAGAACTCCGGGTCGAGCGTGACTCCATCAGCGCCGAGTCGCGTCTGGACGGTTTCGCGCTGGAGTCGATCTCGGTGGCGGCGCTGCAGTCCGGGTTGTCGGACTGGCTCGGGTTCCGCATCCCGCACACGTTGTTCCTGGAACACCCGACGATCGAGGCCGTCGCACGGCATCTCGCGGTCGAGGAGGAACAGACCGTCGAGCCGGTGGCACGTCGTCAGGAGACGACCTCGCTGCTGCTCGGGCTGACCTCGGCGCGGCCGTTCTTCTGCGTCGGCGGGGCGCTGGGCGCGGCGTACTACCTGCTCAAGCTCGCGCGTGACATCGGATCGGCGCGTCCGTTCTACGGGCTGCGCGCGCCCGGCTACGACGGCCTCGAAGAACCGCTCGACACCGTGGAGGAGCTGGCGGCGCGGTACATCCAGGAGATCCGGCTCGTGCAGCCGTACGGGCCGTACCTGCTGGGCGGGCACTCGTTCGGTGGTGTCGTCGCGTACGAGATGGGCCGTCAGCTGCGGCGCGCGGGCGAGGAGGTCACGCGGATCGTGCTGCTCGACGCGTACGTTCCCCAGCCCGGTCAGGACCTGCCGCCGATCGACGACGCGGCCGCCATCGAGGAACTGATGACCATGAACCGCCTGGCGTTCGCGTCCGGTGGCCCGGCCGGGGTGGAGATCGACCCGGCGCTGGCGATCTCCGAGCAGAAGGAACGGCTCGGCAGGTTCCTCGGCGCCACCGGTTCGCTGCCGGTGGAGGAGCACATCAGCACAATGCTGCGCGTCTACCAGGCGAACCTGGAGGCGAACGTCAAGTACCAGCCGCTGCCGTCGGACCTGCATGTCACGTTGCTGAAGGCGGCCGGTGGGTTCCCGCCCGTCATGAAGCCGCACCGCAACACGGCGTTGAAGCTCGACTGCGCCGCGAACGGCTGGGAGCACGTGTCGTTGGGGTCACTGTCCGTTGTGGACATTCCGGGTGACCACTTCACGATGTTCGTCGAGCCGAACGACGAGATCATCGCCGCGACCGTGCACCAGTGCCTGGCCGAGGAGGAACGCCGCAGCGCCAACACGGTCGGCTCGCGGACGTTGGCGTTCAACCCCGAGGACCCCGCGTTCCTCAACGACCCGTACCCGTTCTACCGCGCACTGCGGGAGAGCTCGCCGCTGCACTACGAGGACACGCTCGGCGGCTGGGTGCTGACGAGGTACGACGACGTGTCGCAGCTGTTGCGTGACCACCGGGTGATCCGGCCGCCGGTGACGGACTACCTGTTCGCGTCCGTTCCGCAGGTGCAACGCGACGAGATGAGCAACTTCGAGCGCCAGCTCTCGGGCTCGTTGCCGTTCACCAACGCCCCCTACCACACGCGGCTGCGCGGGTTGCTGGGCAAGGCTTTCACACCTCGCCGGGTGAAGGCGATGCGGGCGCGGGTCGCCGAGGTCACCGACTCGCTGCTGGACGAGGTGTCCGACGGCACCGAGCTCATCTCGACGGTGTGCTACCCGCTTCCGTCCACGGTGGTCATGGAGTTCATCGGGGTGCCCGAGCCCGAGCACGCGCGGATGACGGCACTGGCGACGCAGATGATGGCGTTGCTCGGTGCGCAGTACGCCAAGGACGCCCCGCTCGTCGCCCGCAAGGCGCACGCGGCGATGAACGAGTTCGTCGAGTACATGAGCGGACTGATCGAGGAGCGTCGTTCCGCGCCGTGCGAGGACCTGTTGTCGACGTTGATCGGCGGTGAGCTCTCCGACGAGGAGCTGATCCTCAACTGCATGGCGTTGCTCAACGCCGGCCTGGAGACGACGGCGAACTACCTGGGCAACGGCACGCTCGCGTTGCTGCGCAACCCGGAGCAGATGGCCTTGCTGCGCAACAACCTCTCACTCGCGGAGTCGGCGGCGGAGGAGCTGCTGCGGTACGACGGCCCAGCGCCGATCATGACGCCGCAGCTCGCCGACGCCGACCTCGAGATCGGCGGACAGCTCATCAGGAAGGGGCAGCTGATCTACCCGATCGTGGGTGCCGCGAACCGCGACCCCGACCGGTTCGCCGACCCCGAGCGGCTCGACGTGTCACGTCCGCCGAACGGACAGCTCAGCTTCGGCTTCGGCCCGCACTTCTGCATCGGAGCCGCACTGGCCCGCATCGAGGGTCAGGAGTACTTCACCAGGCTCGTGACCCGTTTCCCGAACCTGCGCCTGGACCCGGAGGCGCCACCCCCGATGTTCCGCGACGACCCTCTCCTGCGCGGCCTGCAGACCCTCCACGTCCGCGTCGACCCGGCCTAGGCAACCACGCCAAGTCCCCGCACCGGCGGCGTTCAGGGGCCGGTCACCAGGCCTTCCCGGACCGCCCACAGGGCTGCCTGAGTGCGGGAGGCCAGGCCGAGCTTGCTCAGGACGTTGGACACGTGGGTGCGGGCGGTGCGTTCGCTGATCATGAGGGCGTCGGCGATGTCCCGGTTGGACTTGCCGTGGGCGACCAGTACCAGGATCTCGCGCTCGCGCGGGGTCAGCGCGGTCGCGGTGCGTTGCGGGGCGATCAGCGACTGGGTCAGGGTGCGGGCCACGGCGGGGTCGAGGTGCACCTGGCCGCGCGTGGCGGCACGGACGGCGGCACCCACCTGGTCCGCCTCGGCGTCCTTGAGCAGGTAGCCGGCGGCACCCGCTTCCAGCGCGACGTGAACGCGTTCGGCCTCGCTGAAGCTGGTCAGCGCCACGACCTCGACCTGCGGGTACAGCCGCTTGATCGCCTTGGTGGCGCCGATGCCGTCCAGGCGTGGCATCAGCAGGTCCATCAGCACGACGTCCGGTAGTTCCTCGCGCGCGGCGAGCACGGCCAGCTCGTCCAGCGCGGCCTGGCCGTCGGCGGCTTCCCCGATGACGTCGATGTCGTCGAGCATGTCGAAGAAGGCACGCATGCCGCGGCGCACCACGGAGTGATCGTCGACGAGGAACACCCGGATCGGCGTGGGTGCGGCAGGCCGGGTCATCGTGGCTGTCCTGGATGTGGTGACGGGACGGGAAGAACAGCGCGGATCGTGGTCGATCCCGTGGGGACGCTGTCGATGACGAGCTCGCCTCCGATGCGGTTCATGCGTTCACGCATACCTGACAGTCCCATTCCCGCGGAGCGCACGGTGGCCGGGTCGAACCCGGTTCCGTCATCGGTCACCTCGATGACCACTCCATCGGACACCTCTTCGATGCGGATGTCGATACGTCGGGGACGGGCGTGTTTCACACTGTTGTGCACGGCTTCCTGCACCACGCGGAACAGTTCCTCCTCTGCCCGGTCGTCGAGCGCCAACCGGTAGTCCGGCGCGTCGACGACGATGTCGAGCCCCTCGCGCGACGCGATGGCCGCGGACTGCTTGCGGATCGCCTCGGCGAGGCCGTCCTCGTGCAGCGCGTCCGGCCGCAGCTGGAACAACGAGGCACGCATCTCCGAGAGCGCGCCCTGGGTGAGGCTGCGCAGCTCCTTGAGGCCGCGCGCGACCTTGCCGTCCGGATCACCGCCCTCGCGCTGGACCGCGAGCTCGACGGCACGGGTGTGCAGTGTCATCGAGAACAACGCCTGGGAGACCGAGTCGTGCAGTTCGCGCGCCAGCCGGTGGCGTTCCTCCAGCGCGGCCACCTGCGACGCCTCGTCGAGCATCTCCATCACCTCCTCGATGCGCAGCTGCTCCTCACCGGCGACGGACGTGAGGATGATCCGCGCCGACGCGGCGCCGACGGCACCGGCGAGCACGGTCTCCACGTGGTGCACCAGACCGGCATCCGCGTCCTTTGTGGACTGGAAGTCGTCCAGCGCCGACTCGCGCGCGTACTCCTCGAAAGCGCGGTCGGCGGCTCGTCCGCCCATGTAACGACGAAGCACCTCGTGCAGTGACGCGACGGACACCCGGCCGCGCAGCAGGCGTGGTCGTTCGGGGTCGGCCAGCGCGTCGACGAACAGCACGGCCTGGGCCTGTTCGCGTGCCTTCGGGTGACCGAGCAGCGAGACGCCGACGTAGCCACCGATGTTGAGCAGCATGCTCCAGAACATGCCGTGGCTGATGTTGTCCATGCCGTTGATGCCGAGCAGGTGTTCTGGCCGCAGCCACGAGATCCCGAACGGACCGTCGTCGAGGAACGTCTGGGGCAGCCAGCCCGTCGCGGTGAAGGTCGGCAGCAGCAACGTGTACAGCCACACCGCGAACCCGCCGCACAGCCCGACGAGCACACCGTTGCGGGTGCCGCCCTTCCAGAACAGCCCGCCGAGGATCGCGGGCGCGAACTGGGCGACCGCGGCGAACGACACCAGTCCCATCGACGCCAGCGCCGCACCCTCGCTCGCGAGCCGGAAGTACACGTACCCCAGCAGCATCAGCGCCACGATCGCCACCCGCCGGGTGATCAGGATGGCGCGGGCGAGGTTGCCCCGGTACCCGCGGTGCAGCAACGCGGGCACGACGAGCGAGTTCGACACCATCGTGCTCAGTGCGACGGTCTCGACGATGATCATGCCGGTGGCCGCGCTCAGCCCGCCGACGAACACCAGCAGTGTCAACGCCTCCTGACCCGCGGCCATCGGTACGGTCAGCAGGTAGGTGTCGGCGTCGACCGCGCCGCCCAGCCGCACCAGGCCCGCCGCGGCGATCGGCACCACGAAGAGGCTGATCACCAGCATGTACAGCGGGGTCAGCCACATGGCACGCTTGACGTGCCGTTCCTCGACGTTCTCCACGACCGCGACCTGCCACTGCCGGGGCAGCAGGATGATCGCGAGCATCGACAGGATGTTGAGCCACACCCAGCTGCCCGTGGTGTCGCTGAGTCCGAAGACCGCGGTCTGCCCGGCGGCGGAGGCGCGCGCGAAGAGGTCGCCGAACCCGTTGTACAGCCCCCAGACCACGCCGACGCCGGCCGCGACGAACGCCACCAGCTTGACGATCGACTCGAACGCGATCGCGGTGACCATGCCCTCGTGCCGCTCGGTGGCGTCGAGATGCCTGGTGCCGAACAGGATCGTGAACCCGGCGAGCAGCAGCGCCACGTACAGCGCGGTGTCCTGCAGCAGCGGCACCTGGCCGAGCTCGGACGACGGCGTGATCACCGGATGCCTGCGGATGATCTCGAACGTGTTGGAGACGGCCTTGAGCTGCAACGCGATGTACGGGATCACCCCGACGACCGCGATGACCGCGACCAGGCCGCCCAGCGTCACACTCTTGCCGTAGCGGGCCGAGACGAAGTCCGCGAGCGAGGTGATGCGGTGGCGACGGCTGATGCGGATGATCCGCCGCAGCACCAGCCAGCCGAGGGTGAGCATGATCGTCGGGCCGAGGTAGATCGGCAGGAAGCCCACGCCGGTCGTGGCCGCGCGGCCGACGCTGCCGTAGTACGTCCACGATGTGGCGTACACGGCAAGGGAAAGCGCGTAGACCGTGCCCCGCCCGCCGAGCAGGCTGCGGCCGGTGTCGGCGCGCCGGTCGCCGTAGAACGCGACGGCGAAGAGGACTCCGAGGTACGCGATGGAGACGGTGATGACGAACCAGGTCTGCAGCACGACGTCATCCCGACCTTCGGACGAGCACTGTGACGAGTGCGATCACCACCGCCCAGGCACCGAACAGGTACACCCACACGACTGGGACGTGAAGGACCTGGTGGCCTTGGTCGAACACGGACAACAGCGGCGGCACGAACAGCACGAACCCGAACACGGCAACGAACACTGTCAGGCCGGTGAACCGCCCGTCATCGCGTGTTCCATTCGTGCCACGTCGCATCCGTGTACCACCCGCTGTCCTGTGCGCGACCTGGTCGTACGACAGTCCGTGCCCAGGTCGGAACTCTGCGTGGGACGACCGGAGCCTAGTGCGAATGGACCAGTTCAAGAAGTGGACACGACTTGTTTTCGTGGAAAGTCCACCCTCTGGGTGGGGCCGGGCTATTCGTTTGATTCCATTTGGACTGCCCGGTGAATCGCAATCGACGCTGTACGCGAGGGTCGAGACGTTTCAGCGAAGTTGACGTTGTTCGCGCATCGCTGGCAGGGTCGATCCCGAGGGCGTCTTCGCGGGGCTGGGGGTGAACGGCCGGAATCAGTCCACTGACGATTGCCCTGGCTCGCTCGAACCACGGCGAATCCCACTCTGTCGCAGCAGAGATCGAGAGGAAGTATTTTGACGTTGAGAACCAGAGTTTTCGCGCTCATCACGTTCACTCTGTCCGTGGCCCTGGTCGGTACCACGCCGGCGCCCGCCGCCACTGCCCAGACCGTGGAGCTCGCCGCGCCGGCCGGCAGCGGCCTCCCGCCCTACGTCGCCGTCATCAAGCCGGTCACCGCGAAGCGGCTCGCCTCCAGCTGGCGCGAAGGCTGCCCCGTCGGGCCCGATCAGCTGCGGCTGATCAGCCTGAACTTCGTCGGCTTCGACGGTGCGGTGCACCGCGGCGAACTGGTCGTCAACGCCGATCTCGCCGCGGAGGTCGCCCGCGTCTTCGCCGACCTGTACTTCAGCCGGTTCCCCATCCAGCGGATGGAGACCGTGGAGAAGTACGACTCCGACGACGACGCGTCGATGGCGGCGAACAACACCTCGGCGTTCAACTGCCGGGCGATCACCGGCGGCACCGCCTGGTCCAACCATTCCTACGGACGGGCCATCGACATCAACACCGTGCAGAATCCCTACATCTCCCGCAGCGGCACGGTCTACCCGCCCAACGGCGCGCCCTACGTCGACCGCACCCAGAACGTGCCCGGCATGATCCACGCGGGCGACGCGACCGAGCAGGCGTTCACCACACGTGGCTGGACCTGGGGCGGCTTCTGGGAAACTCCGATCGACTACCAGCATTTCGAGAAGCCCTGACACCAGCCCGAGAAGCCGTCGGCCCGGCGCGTCGTACCGAGCAACGCGAACAACGCCCGGGATCGCCGCCGGATGGAGTGGCGGCGGTTCCTGCTGCTGATCACGGATGTGGCGAGTACCGGCTGTTCCTGGAATTCCGCCACGGTGGACAGCTGCACACCGCGGCACTCACCGTCGCCGTGCGGCGATCCGGGGCCACCAGCCGGGGAGTGCCTGTCGGTACGCGGCGTGCTGATCGCCGAAGCTGCGCTCAGCGATGGTCGTTGAAACAGGTTCCCGGACGAGTGAGGTCGCGTCACCCGGTCAGGCGAGAGCTGATCATCGGGACGGGTTCCGGCGAATAATGGCGAGCCGTGGACCTGGAGCGTTTCACCGACTCACGTCGCTGGCCGGTGGTCGTGGACTGCCTGCTGGCCGCCGCGGTGCTCGGTCTGCAGCTGCTCAGCATGTACTTCATCGACGGCCTGCGGGACTACTTCACGTGGGAGGTCGCGCTCGAGGTCTGCGCGTGCGCGGCGCTGATGCTGCGCAGGAGGTTTCCGGTCCTGGTGCTGCTCTGGATCCTCGCGGTGGCTCTGGTGCACGACTGGGGCCTCTACTACGCATCCGAGACGGCCTTCGGTCCCAACGTCTTCGCCATCATGGTCGCCGTCTACACAATGGCCACGGCGTTGAACACCACCCAGGCGGTTCTGCTCCTGATCTGTAACGGTTTCCCGTTCTTGGACCAGCCCGCGGCGGCCAGTGCCCGCTCGGCGGCCG
>NZ_JBEXPJ010000160.1:0-21253 GCF_040611995.1 Lentzea sp. NPDC006480 | reverse complement strand
AGGACATTCGTGATTCTGGGCATGCCACCCGTGCGGGCGCCGCGGCGCCCTCCCTCCTCCGGTTCTCACCGCAGCCAAGGGTTCGCCCTGACCACCGGCTGGTCGTTCCACCAGCGCGCCAGGCTCCAGATGGCACTTGAGGCAGTGGCTGCGAGAGCGATCAGCACCAGGGCGTACACGACGTGGTAGTCGATGATCGGGTTGGTCGACATCGTCGCCTCGCCGGACGAGGTGTGCTGCGCCGGCGGCCATTCGGCTGCCCACATCAGCACCATCATCACCGCACCGCTCGCTGCGGCGATCCGCAGGCCGATGCCGAGGACGAGCGCCACGCCGACCGTGAAGAGGCCTGCCATGAAGAGCAGGTCGGCCCACCAGGTGCCGGCGATGTCGTGGAACACCGACTCGAACGGCCCGACGTCGACCCGGCTCAGGAATCCCTTCGTGGGCGAGCCACCCGAGAACCACGCGTTCTTCGGCTGGGTCGCGTAGCCGAGACCGAAGGCCTTGTCGACGAACGCCCACAGGAACAACAACCCGGTCGCGATGCGCAGCACCGCGAGGGCCACCGCACCCGTTTCGGTTCGGGTACGAGCAGGAGCGTGAACAGCGGACATCATTACCTCCCACGAAGTTCTTCTGCAGTGAGTCTTCTCGCGGACACCGCTCGCGTACGCGGTCCTAGGTCCCGACCCGGCCGGGACGTCACGACCTGCCGCGGCGGTACCAGCGCCACAGCTCGTCCGCGCCCCACACGATCACGGGGAAGGTGACGAGCAGTGCGAGGTGCTCCACCGGTGGCACAGCGGTGCCGAAGACGTGTTGCAGAGCGGGGACGGTCACCACAGCGGCCGCGAACACGACCTCGAACAGGACTCCCCACCACAACAACCGGTTGCTGAAGACGCCGATCGAACGCAGCGACGCGTACTGCGTGCGAGACGCGAAAGCCGTGCCGAGCTGGCAGGCGACGATGCCGAGGAACGACATGGTCGTCGCCTGCACCCACACGTGATGCAGGGGAGTGCCGTCGCCGACCGGGTCGCCGAGGTGCCAGCCGCCTGCCAGCAACGTCCAGAAGAACCCGCCGAGCACCAGCAACGCCGACACTCCGCCCAACAATCCCCAGGCGCGCCAGAGCATCTGGCGGTTGATGACGCCGTCGGCGCGGTGTCGCGGTGGCCGGCTCATGATGCCCGGTTCGGCGGGTTCGCGACCGAGGGCCAGCGCGGGCAGGGTTTCCGTGCCGAGGTCGATCGCCAGAATCTGCAACACCGTGAGCGGCAACGGGATCGCACCGCCTGACAGCGCGAACAGCAGGAACGGGATCACCTCGGGGGTTGCGTGGGCGAAGATGTAGAGGATGAACTTGCGGACGTTGTCGTAGACCTGCCTGCCCGCCTCGACCGCCGTGACGATGGTCGCGAAGTTGTCGTCGGTGAGCACCATCGTGGAGGCCTCACGGGCCACGTCGGTGCCGGAACGTCCCATGGCGACGCCGATGTCCGCGCGCCGCAGCGCGGGTGCGTCGTTCACGCCGTCGCCGGTCATCGCCACGACGTTTCCCTGCGCGCGCAAGGCATCGGCTACACGCAGCTTCACCTCGGGGGAGCTGCGCGCGAAGATCAGCTCCTCGTCACCGCGCAGCAGTTCGTCCAGCTCGGCCTCGGTCATGTCGTCCAGCTCGGCACCGGTGACGACCGTCGTTTCGTCGCGTGCGATGCCGACCTGGCGGGCGATCTCCTTCGCCGTGAGACCGTGGTCGCCGGTGACCACGATGAGCCGGATGCCCGCGGTGTGGCAGCGCGCCACGGCATCGGCGACCTCCGGCCGTGGCGGGTCGAACATCGCCACCAGACCGAGCAGTTCCAGATCGTGCTCGGCATCCTCGCGGCGTTCGGGAATCGCGTCGCACCGACGTCGCGCCACCGCGAGCACACGGAGGCCACGGTGGGCGTACTCGGAGATCACGCGCTCGACCTCGGCGGTGTCGAAGCGAGCACACCGCGCCAGCATCTCCTCCGGCGCGCCTTTGACGTTGACCACCAGGCCATCGTCGTTGCGGTCCACAGTGGACATCATCCGGAGCGTCGGGTCGAAGTGGAACTGGCGCACCCGGTGCTCGGCGCGGTGCTCGGGAGAAACCTCGGTGCCCATCTCCGCCGCGGCCTGGAGCAGAGCGAGCTCGGTCGGGTCGCCGCTGCCCGCCTCCAGATCGGCGTTGTTGCACGCGGAAACCGCGACCGCCAGTGCGCTGCGATCACCACCAGGCGTCCAGATGTCGGTGACCGTCATGCGGTTCTGCGTCAACGTGCCGGTCTTGTCGGTGCAGATCACCGTGGTCGAACCGAGGGTCTCCACCGCGGAGAGCCGCTTCACCACCGCACCGCGGCGTGCGAGACCGCGTACCCCGACGGCCAGCGCGAGCGTGATGATGGGCAGCAAGCCCTCGGGCACGTTCGCGACGAGCAACCCGATCGCGAAGTTGAACGCGTCGGGCAACGGCAACCCGGCGCCGAACACCCCGAGCGGCAGAAAGGCGATTCCCGCACCGACCGCCACCGCGGCGATCAGCCACGCCACCCGCTTCACCTGACGCTCCAGCGGGCTCTCGTCCCGCCCGACCCGCTGCGACAGCGCCGCGATCCGGCCCAGCTCGGTGCGCATGCCCGTCGCGAAGACGACCGCCTTCGCCTCACCGCCGGTGCAACTGGTGCCGCTGAACACCAGGTCACACGCATCGAGCAGTGGCCCTGCGACATCTGTGAGCTCGGCGGAACGGTAGGCAGGCAGCGACTCGCCGTTCAGAGTCGAGAGATCGACCTCGACACCACCATCGATCAACCGCGCGTCCGCCGAGACCCGGTCACCTTCCTCGATGATCAGCACGTCACCCGGCACGAGATCGCGAGCGGGAACCGAGAGCCGCACACCATCGCGCACGACCGCGGCCGTCGCCGGCAGATACGCGGCCAACGCCTCGACGGCCTTCTCGGCTTGCTGCTCCTGCACGAACGCCAAGGCGGCGTTGAGGACGATGACCGCGATGATCGCGATACCGAGCACCGTCGTACCCGCGAGGACGGCGAGCCCGGCCGCGAGCCACAGCAGCAGGGCGAGCGGGTGGGTGAACTGCCGCAGCAGCTGCTTGGGCCAGTCGCGCTGTTTGCGCCGGGTGAGCTCGTTGGGGCCGTGCGCGACCAGTCGCCGGGCTGCCTCGCGCTCGGACAAGCCGGTCCGCTTCGTTCGCAGGTCCCGGAACAGTCGGTCCAGTGGTTCCCGCGGATCGCTGTCGGGCTCGGTCGCAGTCGAGGTCGTGGTCGTGGTCGCCATGACCTTGAGCATCACCAGCGCGTAGCAGCATCCCCAGGGACCTACGGGCAAGTCAGGTGAGCAATAGGTCTGCGTTCACCGCCACGACGTCGGTCCCGACGTGGTCACCGCGTGAACCTCTCGATCACCTGCGCGACTTGAAGGAACGAGCGGCCACGAAGATGGCGGCCACAGCGACGGCCCCCGCCGTGGCGATCAGCCGGTTCACGTCGACCGCAGGAACCCACCGCACGTCGTTGCCGTTGATCACGAACGCCCCTGTCGGCTTCGCGGAGATCCCGAACCCGCCGCCCTCGCCCTCCTGGCCCTTCTCATCCCGGCCCGAGCCTCCTCCGGTGCCGCCGGAGACGGACGCGGCGGCGATGACAGTGATCCCGTTGCGCTCATACGGCTCGGCGTAGACCTTCTTCGCCTCCACGGAGTTCCTGACGCTGGCGATCAGTTCCTCGATCTTCATCATCACTCCCGGTTCGTCGGTCGTCAGTCCCCAGCATCCGATGAACGGTCCCGGCTGGGCAGGGCCCTTCGGCTCCGCGTGGACGTGCCGCCGGCCCGTCTTCCGGCCTCCGCCAGGTACCTGGCTTCGAACCATGACAGCAGCCATCTCCCTGGCCGGTGTGCGGAAGTCGTACGGCCGGACGTGCCGTTGTGGCCCAACCTGGGCGATCGTGCAGGCCCAGCGGTCGATGTCGTTCCAGTCCCGGAAGTCGCCTGCCAAGGAACCCTGCGCCATCTTCCTGGCGAGGAAGCCGACGGCGGTCTGCGGCGTGAGCCTGACTCCGCAGGTGAAAGGTTCCTCTGCATCGATGCGCGCGGCGATCCAACGCACCCCGCGGATTCACGGATGCGGAACCGGCCGGTCGCCTCGATGACGGTGTCGACACCGAGCTCGTTGATGGCGACTCAGGTTGTCATGAGGACTCCTCCGAATTGGAGGACGCCGAAGGGGCGGCGACGCGGTTCGGTTCGATCGTGACAATCTGCGCCGCACGCCGCCGCCGTTCTCCAGCGTCCTCAATGGTTTCTCCGCGCAACAGGGCCTTCCGCCTCCCCACGGCGGTGCATTCTGGTTCTGGCGCTAACGGGCTTGCCGCAACAACAACCGCCGTTCGGCCGATCCGATCGCCGCCCTGGCGGCGGGAACCGCGTCCGGGTTGACCGAGATCGAGGTGATGCCGAACTCCACGAGCTTCTCGGCGAACTCCGGTTTGTTGGACGGTGCCTGCCCGCACAGCGACGAGGTGATGCCGGCGTCCCGGGCGGCGCCGACGATGCGGCCGATCATGTCGAGCACGGCGGGGTCGGACTCGTCGAACAGGTCCGCGCACAGCTCGGAGTCGCGGTCGACGCCGAGCATCAGCTGGGTGAGGTCGTTGCTGCCGATGGACACCCCGTCGATGCCGGACCGCGCGTACTCGGGAATCCAGTACGCCACCGAGGGAACTTCGGCCATGACCCACCGGTGCAGGCCGCGGTGGTGGCCGAGCGGGCTGCGGTCGATCTGGTCCAGGCAGGCTTCGAGCTCCCACTTGGTGCGGACGAACGGGATCATCAGGTGCAGGTTCGGCGTCTGGTCCCGCACTCGTGCGAGGGCTTCGAGTTCCAGCCCGAACAGCATCGGGTCGTCGACGTACCGGTAGCAGCCGCGGTAGCCGATCATCGGGTTGTGCTCGGGCTTCTCGAACTCCTCGCCGCCCTTGAGCTCGCGGAACTCGTTGGTGCGGAAGTCCATCGTCCGGTAGACGACCGGTCGCGGCGCGAACGCGTGCGTGATCTGCAACAGCGACGACGTCATGGCGTTGACGAAGTCGTCAGGACCGCGCTGTGCGAGGAACCGCCGCGGGTGCTCAGCACCGAGAGCTTCGGTGAGCATGAACTCCGCCCGCAACAGCCCCACGCCGTCCACCGGCATCGCGGCCACCTCGGCGGCGTGCTCCGGCAGCGCGAGGTTGACGTACACACGCGTACCGAGGGCTTCGGTGGCCTGCACCGCCGGCGCGACGATGCGTGGTGCCGTGGTGATGGGAGCAGAGCCCGCGCGCACCTCTCCAGCGCTGCCGTCGACGGTGACCAGCTGGCCCTCCTTCAGCATCGAGGTGGCCGAACCGGTACCGACCACGCACGGCACGCGCAGCTCGCGGGCCACGATGGCGGCGTGACAGGTGATGCCGCCGCCGTCAGTGACGACCGCGGACGCACGGCGCATCGTCGGCACCCAGTCCGGGTTGGTCATCTCCGCGACCAGCACCTCGCCGTCGCGCAACCGGTTCCCTTCGTCGGGAGAGCTCAGCACGCGGACCCGGCCCGAGGCGATTCCCGGTGAGGCGGCCAGACCGGCGACCAGCGGACCTGACGACGGCGAGACCTCCTCCGGCAGCGTCGTGATCGGCCGGGACTGCACGAGCCACGTCTTGCCGTCGGCGATCGCCCACTCGGTGTCCTGCGGCTCGCCGTAGTGCCGTTGCACGCGCTGGCCCAGCTGGCCGATCGCGACGGCTTCAGCCTCGGTCAGCACCTGTGCGTGCGACTCCTCGGCGTTGAGGTCGACGCGTTCGTCGTTGCCGTTCGCGCCACGCACGATCTTGTGCGTCTTGCGGCCGACCCTGGTGTCCACAAGAGACACCGTGTCACCGTTGCGGCGCAGGACGTACGTGTCCGGTTCGACCGAGCCGCTGACCACGACCTCGCCGAGTCCGAACGAGGCCTCGACGAGCATCTTGTCGCGGTCACCGGTCGAGGGGTCCGCGGTGAACATGACCCCGGAGCGTTCGGAGTTCACCATCTTCTGCACCACGACGGCGATCGCGGGCTCGTCGGTGATGCCCTGTTCTGCGCGGTAGGCGATCGAACGGGTGCCGAACAACGACGCCCAGCAGTCCAGCAGCCGCTCCAGCACGCCGTGCGCGCCTCGGGTGTTCGTGAACGTGCTGTTCATCCCGGCGAACGACGAGCCGGCGGTGTCCTCGGAAGTGGCCGACGACCGGACCGCGACGGACTCGTCCTGGCCGAGGCCTCGACAGGCCTCCAGCACAGCGTGCCGGACATCGTCGGAGACTCCTGCTTTGCGCACCAGATCCCGCATCCGCTCAGCGCTCTCTTCCAGCCGCTGAGGTGAGGTGCCGCGATCGAGTGCGATGACGAGTTCGGCGGCGAGGTCGTCGCGGACCTGGCTCATGGACGTCAGGAACGCCTCGGCGGTCACCACGAAACCGGGCGGCACCGGCAGTCCAGCCTGCGCGAGTTCGCCGAGGTTGGCGCCTTTGCCGCCGGCGATCGAGGTGTCGTTCTTGCCGAGCGTGGTGAAGTCGCGGATGTAGGTGGTCACTTCCGCTCCTGGTCGCGGAGGAGGTCGATGACGGGGCGGCGGGGCGTGGCGGGCAGCAGGTCGGCGTTGAATCCGGCCCAGCCGACGCGGATCACGAGTTGCGGGCAGGTGGAGCCGCCGAGGACTTCGTCGCGCACGAGGTCTCTCGTCTCGACGACCTCGAGCGGCTGGCTCAGCGGGCAGGTCGCGAGACCAGCGGCGGTCGCCTCCAGCAGCACCGCACTGGTCGCTTCGCCGGCGCGCAGACGGGACAGGTCGTCGTCGGACGACGTGCTCAGCACGAGCAGCGTTCCCGCGTCCTCGCCGAGCACGCTGGGGCCGCCTTGCAGCAGCGATCCCGGCGCGAACTCACGCATCCGGAGGTTGCCGTACTGGTGCGACCCCGCGGGGATGTTCGTGGCCGGCACACCAGCCGACGCGCCGGGATAGACCCCGCTCCACTGCCGGATCTCCGCCTGGTACGCGGCGTTGGCTTCCTGGATGTCAGCGGCCCTGGCGATCGCGATCAACAGCTCGTCGCGCGCTTTTCCGGTCACGACCTGGGCGTCCACGCCCTCGGCACGAGCGAACACCACGAGCTGATCGAGCAGCTCCTCCGGTGCGGGCCAGGAGGAGAAGGCACGGCGATCGCTGCGCCTTCGGGGGATAGCGGCCGCGAGCGCCACGTGGGACTCTCTCGGCTCCAGCGGTTCGAACTCGATCGCGGCCAGGTGATCGCGCAGAGCGGGGTTGGGCAGCCGGTGGATCCTCGCTCGCCAGCCGAGTGCCGCGAGCCCGATCCGCAGGTGGTGCAACGCGGCTCCGCAGCTGACGACCAGGTCGGCGCCCAGAGGGTCGGTCGCGGGCAGAGCGCGGGTGCGATCGGCGTACAGGTGCAGGCTGTGCTCACCGAGTTCCCAGCGCCAGGGCTGGGAGTTGTGCACCGAGGGTGCGCGTCCGGCGAGTGCTACCGCCGCTCGCACCGTTGTCTCGTCGGGCTGACCGCGGTCCATCCCGCTCACCTCCGTCGTCGAAGTCCTGTCTTGAAGCTCGCAGCACGAACGGCCGGCGGTGAGGGGCCTACGTCCCGGCCTGGCCGGGACCCGAGGCACTCAGCGCGGCATCAACGCGCGCAGGGCCTTTCGGTCCTCCTGCCACAGGTCGGAACGCCCGGCTCAACCCACGCCCTTGGCAGGTGGGCGGCGGCTGGCGCGCCGAGAAGGCTTGAGGCGGACAGGAACCGAAGATCGCCGGAGGGTGTCATGCGTGAACCGACAGTCGCCTCGCTGATGACCCGTGAGGTGATCACCGCGGACGTCGAGCGCTCGTTCAAGGAACTCGTGCAACTGCTGGAAGACAACAAGATCAGCGCCGTGCCCGTGCTCGACGGCGGCTGTCCTGTCGGCGTCGTGTCGGAAGCCGACCTGATGCCCAAGGAGGAGTTCCGCGGCGGCACCGAGGACGCACCCGGCCTGTTCGCGGGCCGCGCGACGAAGCACCGCTGGGAGCAGGCGAGCGGCGTGACCGCCCGCGACGTGATGACGTCACCGGTGAAGAGCATCTCGCCGGACCTCGGGGCCAGCGCGGCCGCCCGCGAACTCGCCGCCGCCGGCGTGCGCAGGCTCTTCGTCATCGACTCCGACGGCGCTCTCGTCGGCGTGCTGTCCCGCCGAGACCTGCTGAAGCTCTTCGTGCGTGAGGACGACGAGCTGCGCACGACGATCCGCGACGAGATCTTCGGCCGGATGCTGTGGGTCGACCCGAACATCATCGACGTCAAGGTGACCGACGGGGTGGTCGAACTGCAGGGCGAGTTGGAGCGCCAGAGCGAGGTCGACATCGCCGAGCACCTCGTGCGCGTCCTGCCGGGCGTGGTCGACGTGCACAACGAGCTGCGTTGCGGCTGGAACGACACCACGCACACCCGCCAGACCGAGATCTTCGGCTGAGGAGCGTCATGAGGACTCGAGACGTGATGACCTCGCCGAAGTGGCCGGCCTGATGCTGAAGCACAACGTGCGCAGCGTTCCGGTCGTCCACGAGGGCCACCTGGCGGGCATCGTGACCCGCCGGGACATGCTCCGCTCGATCACCCGCGCGGACTGGGCCGTCGAGGCCGAGATCCACCACCGGCTCGGCATCGCCGGCGACGCACAACGGTGGCAGGTAGCGGTCAACGGCGGCAAGGTGTCCATTGTGGACAGGGGAGACGACGCCACCGAACGTCACGTGGCCGAGGTGCTGATCCGCGCGGTCGCGGGCGTGACCGACGTCGAGTTCACCACCGAACCTGTGCCCGCAGGGAGCTGAGGATGGTGAGGAAGCGGTGGAGCGATCTCACTCCGGTGCAGCGCAGGACTTTCAGTTGGCTGGGTGTCGTGCAGGTGACGCTCGCGGCGGCGGCGTGGGCGGACCTGTCGATGCGGCCCAGGGAGTTCGTACGTGGTCGCAAGTTGTGGTGGGCGCTTGCGATCGCAGTGAACTTCATCGGGCCTCTGTCCTACTTCCGCTGGGGAAGGAGGTCGTAGGGAAGGACACAGCGGAAAGGCGCCGGGCTCTCCCTCCCAGCGCCTTTCCGCTGTGTCAGGCCGGTCCCCACTGGGCCGAGGACTTAGGTCCTGCGAGCGACGAGACCTCAGGTGGTGGGGGATCAGTTCGCCGAAGCGCAGGCTGCTCACAGCGAGACGGTCCACATCGGAGTGAGGAGTTCGTCGTGACCACAGACGTAGCCGGACCGGAGATCGTAACGCGGCCTGGTCCGGGAAGTGAGCAACCACCGCCGTCCAGATTCGGTCTGCCCACCGCGACCGCGCTGGTGGTCGGATCGGTGATCGGTACCGGCGTGTTCGGCCTGCCGACCGCGCTCGCGGCGTTCGGCCCGGTCAGTCTCGTGGCGTTCGTCCTCGTGTCGATCGGTGCCCTGGCGCTCGCGCTGACGTTCGGCGCGCTCTCGAAGCGCATCAGCGGTTCCGGTGGCCCGTACGTGTACGCCAGGGAGGCTTTCGGCGAGTTCGCGGGATTCCTCAACGCCTGGTGTTACTGGATCACGGCGTGGGCGGGCAACGCGGCGATCGTGGTGGCGCTGGTCGGCTACGTCGAGGTGTTCGTCAACACCGAGCACCAGGTCGGCTGGTCCATCGTGATCGCGTTGGCGGGCCTGTGGATTCCGGCTCTGGTCAACCTGTCCGGCCTGCGGAGCATGGCCGTCACACAGATCGTCTTCACGGTGCTGAAGATCGTGCCGCTGCTGTTCATGGCCACCGTCGGACTGGTCTTCGTGAAGTCGGCGAACTTCGGTCCGTTCAACGCCAGTGGCACCTCGATCGGTGGTGCTGTCTCGGCTGCGGCGGCAATCGCGTTGTTCAGCTTCATCGGCATCGAGACCGCCTCGGTCGCCGCCGGCCGCGTCCGCGACCCCGAACGCAACGTCGGCCGCGCCACCGTGTTCGGCACGATCGGCTGCGCGGTCATCTACGTCCTCGGCACCCTCACTGTATTCGGCACCGTGCCGAACGAGACGCTCCGCGGGACCTCGGCGCCCTTCACCGACGCCGCCAACGCCATCTTCGGCGGCCAGTGGGCCGGCCAGGCCGTGGCGATCGCCGCCGTGGTGTCCGGCATCGGCTGCCTCGTGGGCTGGACCCTGATCATCGGTGAAATGCCGATGGCCGCCGCGAAGGACAAGCTGTTCCCGAAGGCGTTCCTGCGCACCCGCCGCGACATCCCGACCTTCGGCATCATCAGCTCCACCGTGCTCGCCTCGCTGCTGGTGGTCGTCAGCTACACCAACTTCGAGCAGGTCTTCACCACTCTTGTGCTGTTGTCGGTGTTCACCGCCGTGGTGCCGTACCTGTTCAGCGCCGCCGCGCAGCTGTTCTGGTTGCTGGTCCGCGGCCGCAAGGCCGAGTGGCCGCACCTCGTGCGCGACTGCACCGTATCGGTCCTGGCTCTCGCCTTCACGTTCTGGGCGCTGGCCGGTAGCGGCTACCAGGCCGTCTACTACGGCGTCGTGTGCCTCCTGCTGGGCGTTCCGCTCTACATCTGGCTCAAGGTCGGCCGCCGCGAGTACGGCGAGGTGGCGTCATGACCCTCGGCGTCGGCTCGGAGGTCGGCACGCTCCGTCAGGTGATCGTGCACCGCCCAGGCCTGGAGCTGAGCCGGCTCACCCCGCGCAACTGCGACGAGCTGCTGTTCGACGACGTGCTCTGGGCCTCGAAGGCCCAGGAGGAACACGACACCTTCGCCGCGAAACTGCGTCAGCGCGGCATCACCGTGCACCACACCGGCACCCTGCTCGCCGAAACCCTGGCGTTGCCGGAAGCCCGCGCGTTCGTGCTGGACCGGGTCTGCACCCCGGAGCGGCTCGGGCCCACCCTGGCCGGGCCGGTGCGCGAGTTCGCGGAGAAGGTCGACGCCCCGACACTCGCTGAGCTCCTGGTCGGCGGCATGACCCGCGCCGACCTGTCTCCACTCGGCGTGCCGAGCCTGCGCTGGAACAGCCTCGGCGTGGACGACTTCGTCCTGCCGCCGCTGCCGAACACGCTCTTCCCGCGCGACAGCTCGGCGTGGATCTACGGCGGCGTCACGATCAACCCGATGGCGAAAGCCCCTCGCCGCCGCGAATCCCTGCACTGTCAGGCGATCTACCGCTTCCACCCCCTGTTCGCCGACGCGATGTTCCCGATCTACTACGGCGCTGACGATGCCGACCACCAGCCCGCGACGCTGGAAGGCGGCGACATCCTCGTTCTCGGGCGTGGCACCGTGCTGATCGGGATGGGGGAGCGGACCACCCCGATGGGCGTGGAAATCCTGGCGCGCGAACTGTTCCGCACCGGCCAGGCCGCCTCTGTTCTGGCAGTGCAGTTACCCCGCTCGCACGCGCTCATGCACCTCGACACGGTCATGACCATGCTCGACCTGAACACGTTCATCCGCTATCCCGGTCTCGATCCCGAGACGCTCAGGACGTGGGTGATCACCCCCGCCGACGCGGAAGAGGTCGTCGAACGCGGCTCGGCCGGCCTGCGCGTGCAGGAGCGAACGTCGGTGTTCGCGACGATCGCCGACCTGCTCGGAGTCGACCAGCTTCGCGTGCTGTGCGCGGACGAGGACGCCCGCGCCGCCGAACGCGAACAGTGGGACGACGCCAACAACTTCCTCGCGCTCGCACCCGGCGTCGTCGTCGGCTACGAGCGCAACACCGTCACCAACACCATGCTCGCCGACCACGGCATCGAGGTCATCTCCATCCCCGGCAACGAACTCGGCCGCGGCCGGGGCGGTGCTCGCTGCATGACCTGCCCGATCCAGCGCGACGGAATCTGAAAGGACCACGCCGATGCGCCACCCCGGCTCATTGCTCAAGGAACTCGACCTCACCAAGGAGAAGTTCCTCGACCTCGTCTCCCAAGCCCGCGGACTGAAGCGCGCCAAGGCATCCCACACCGAGCACCCGCGGTTGAAGGGCAAGAACATCGCCCTGGTCTTCGAGAAGAGCTCGACCCGCACCCGCTGCGCCTTCGAAGTCGCCGCCCACGACCAGGGCGCCCACGTCACCTACCTCGACCCGACCGGCTCCCACATGGGCCGCGAGGAGTCCATTCCGGACACCGCGAAGGTCCTCGGCCGCATGTTCGACGCGATCGAGTTCCGCGGCTTCGCCCAGGACACCGTCGAGACGCTGGCCGAGCACGCCGGCGTGCCCGTGTGGAACGGCCTGACCGACTCCTGGCACCCGACTCAGATGCTCGCCGACATCCTGACCATGACCGAGAACTTCACCGGCCCGATCGAGGACATCAAGTTCGCCTTCATCGGCGACGGCCACAACAACGTCGCCCGCTCGCTGCTCATCACGGGCGCCCTGCTCGGCATGGACGTCCGTGTCGCCGCCCCGACCGAGTTGCAGCCACCGGCCGACGTGATCGCCAAGGCCCACGAACTGGCCGTGGAAAGCGGCGCCCGCGTGCTCGTCACCGACGACCCCGAACAGGCCGTCGCCAGCGCCGACTTCATCTACACGGACGTGTGGGTCAGCATGGGCGACTCACCCGAGGCCTGGGACACCCGCGTGCCCCTGCTGACGCCCTACCGCGTCACCGCCGAGCTCATGAAGGCCACCGGCAACCCCGACACGAAGTTCCTGCACTGCCTGCCGTCCATCCACGACCGCACCACGACCGTCGGCCGCCGAGTCCACGACCAGTACGGCCTCGACGGCGCCGAGGTCACCGACGAGGTCTTCTCGTCGGCCGCTTCGGTCGTCTTCGACCAGGCCGAGAACCGACTGCACACCATCAAGGCGGTCATCGTCGCCGGACTGGCCTCCTGATGCGCATCGTCGTCGCACTCGGAGGCAACGCCCTGCTCATGCACGGCGAACGCGCGGACGCCTCCGTCCAGCTCCACCACGTCGAAGCAGCGGCGCGAGCCCTCGCGCCGCTCGCCGCCGAACACGAACTCGTCGTGTGTCACGGAAACGGCCCCCAGATCGGCCTGCTAGCACTGGAAAGCGAAGCAGACCCGTCGCTCACCCGCCCGTACCCGCTCGACACCCTCGGCGCCGAAACCCAGGGCATGATCGGCTACTGGCTCGCCCAGTCCCTGCGCAACGCGGGCGTCCGCAAGCCGATCCTCGCCGTCGTCACCCAGACCGTCGTCGACGCGGCCGACCCGGCGTTCGCCGCGCCGACGAAGTTCATCGGCCCGATCTACGACCGCGACCAAGCTGATCGGCTGGCCGCGCAGAACGGCTGGACCATGGCCGCGGACGGCCCGTACTGGCGCCGCGTCGTCCCTTCACCCGAGCCGCTCCGCCTCGTGGAACAGGAGTCCATCGAGCAGCTCGTGAGCGGCGGGACCATCGTGGTCTGCGCCGGCGGGGGAGGAGCCCCAGTCATCGACAACGGGCAGCTGCACGGTGTCGAGGCGGTCGTGGACAAGGACCTCACCTCGGCCGAGCTCGCGATCGCGCTCAAAGCTGACCGCCTGCTCCTGCTCACCGACGTGTCCGCCGTGATGACCGACTTCGGCACGCCCGAGGCCGAGCCGTTGCGGCGACTGGACTTGGCAGAACTGGAGGAGCTGACGTTCCCCGCAGGCTCGATGGGACCGAAGATCGAAGCATGCGGCCGGTTCGTGGAGGCAACAGGGTCGGTGGCGGCGATCGGTGCGCTCACGGACGCTGAGGCGATCTTGCAGGGATTGGCCGGGACCACCGTCCACCCCTGAGTCCTGTTGCGATCGTTGGGAATCCCAGGTGAATGGCAAGGGATATTCGAAAGTTGGCAGCGACGCGAGTTGAATCTGTCGATTGCTTCATAGGCTTGATCGGTGCGTGCCACCGTCCTGTTGCGAACCGGTGGTGGAGTTCGGCACCCCGGTGGGCTGTCGTCGGGCTGGTCGGTACTCATCGCGTGAGGGGTGAAGATTTCATCTCGGCTGGAATAGATGGCGCTTGAGGACAAGCGCCGCCATGTTCCACGGCTTCGTCGCCGAACTGCTCGGCGTGATCGACGATGATCCCGAACTGACCGCCGCACTGCGCAAGCTGTTGGAGGCCAAGGCTGCAGCCGTCCGTGCGGCCCGATGGGCAGCGCCAATGGCCGCCTCGTCACGCGACTCGCGTCGGTGAAAGTCATTGGCGTATCCGACCAGCCTTACGCCGGAATCCTGTGGGCGCAACACGGCCCGCTTCTCGTGTTGCGCAACGCAGAGCTTCTCCAACCTGGTGCCGCGCCTCAACCGATGGACGGCGAGGTCGTGGTGGAACGCCACACAGTTCACTTCATCCCGTTCATGATGCGGCGAAGAAGCGGTTCGCTGAGGCGGAAGCCGAGTTGACGAGGTTCCAGAACGCGATCATGGCCGGCGTGGACCCTGCGACGCTGGTCGAGGTGATCAACGAGGCTCCGGTCAGTCGACCTTCGCGCCGTAGACGTGGTGCACGGCGATGGTGATGAGCACCCGGCGTTCGTTCACCATCGCGGCGCGGTACTCGTCCCAGTCCGGGTGCTCGCCGGCGGCGGCGCGGTAGTACTCGACCAGCGCCTCCACCTCGGGGCCGTGCGGGTCGGTGCCGGGGCCGGTCAGCGTGGCGGTGCCTTCCGCGGTGGCCCACTCCCAGCCGCTCGCGCTGGTGACCTCCAGGGCGGCGCGGGGATCACGGCGCAGGTTCGCCACCTTGGCCACGCCCGCGCTCGTCGACACGTTGATCACATTGCGTTCCTGGTCGAAGTGCGGCATTACCGGGGACAGTTGCGGGAGGCCGTCGGACTTGATGGTGGCCAGCACGCCGAGTTGGCTCTTCGCGAGGAGCGCACGGGGGTTGAACTGTGCGGAGGTCATGGCAGGATCATGAACCTTCATATCGATATGAAGGTCAAGGGGGAGGACGCGTGCTGATCGGTGAGTTGAGTCGCCGCACTGGTGTGGCGGCGCATCTGTTGCGTTATTACGAGTCGCAGGGACTGCTCGAACCGGAACGCGGGAGCAGCGGCTATCGCGAGTACGCGCAAGAAGCTGTTCTCGCGGTCGTGCAGATCAGGAAGTTGTTGGACGCGGGCCTGTCCACGCAGGAAATCAGGTATCTGCTGCCGTGTGCGACCGGTGCCGGTCCCGAGCTGGAGCCGTGCGCGGAACTTCTGGATGTGCTAAGAGCGCGGCTCGAGGAAATGGATCGGCGCATCGAGACATTGACGCGGTCGCGCGATGCATTGCGCACATACGTGTCGGATACAGAACGTTCAGCGGAACAGGCACCCTGCGTGACGGTCGACATCTGATGCGAGATGAATCACACTGCGTTATCAAGCGAGGAAAGCGTCGCCTTTTGATGGTCCGATCGGGTGATGGCTGCTGGTCGGTTCGGTGATTGCGCAGTCACATTGCTCCTGCTGCGGTGAACCGGTTTCGCAAAGTCCTTGTCCACACCTGTCGTTGTTCGTGTATCACTAACACGGACGCGTCCGGGGGTCTGAGGGGTTCTGGCCGGGCGCGGTGATGCTTTGGGGGCACAGGAAGTGCGTTTTCGAGTACTGGGGCCGTTGGAGGTCGTCGACGACGACCAGGTGATCGCGCTGGGAGGCAGCAGGCAGCGAGCCACCTTGGGCTTTTTGTTGTTGCACGCCAACAGGGTGGTGGCGAGCAGCGAACTGATCGGAGCGTTGTGGCCGGGCGGCAAGGCACCGGCCTCGGCGCGCAAGGTCCTGCAGAACTCGGTCTGGCGGTTGCGCGGCGCGTTGTGCCTGAACGAGGACGCGACCGGCTCGGTCGCACTGGAGAGCCGGGCACCCGGGTACCTGCTGCGCGTCGACCCGGGCCAGACGGACCTGCACACGTTCCAGCGGCTGGTGTGCGAGGGCAGGGCGGAGCTCGCGGCGGGGTCGGTGCAGGCGGCGACCCGGTCGCTGGCCGACGCGCTGGCGTTGTGGCGCGGACCCGCGCTCGCCGACCTGGTGGAGACCGGGATCGACTGGCCGGCGCTGATGTCGCTGCAGAACGCGCGGCTGGACGCGTTGGAGGACTACTTCGACGCGAAGCTCGCGTGCGGTGACCACCACCAGTTGCTCGCCGAGCTGGAACGGGCCGTGGTGGCCGAGCCGCTGCGGGAACGGCTGCGCGGCCAGTGGATGCTCGCGCTGTACCGGTGCGGCCGGCAGACCGACGCGCTGGACGCCTACCACAGCCTGCGCACCACGCTGGTGGACAAGCTCGGCCTCGAACCCGGGCACGCGCTGCAGGCGTTGCAGCAGGCGATCCTCGGCCACGACCCGGCGCTGGTGCCGGCCGACATGCGCAGGCAGATCGAGCTGCGCACGATCGGTGCCCCGGTGTTGACGGTGGTACCCGATCCGGAACCGGAGCTCGAACTGGAGTCGGAGCCGTTCGAGGCGCCGGAGCCCGCGCCGAAGCTCGCGGTCGCACCGCCGATGCGCACGATGGTGGTGGAGCGCAAGGACGTCAGCGTGCTGATCGTGCGCACCGCGGTCAACCTGGAGACCGACCCGCAGCGCATCGACGAGATCGTCGAGACCACGGCCACGATCATCAACGACGAGGTCGAGTGCCTCGGTGGCACCGTCGCCGCGTCGATCGGGTCGATCTGGCTCGCGATCTTCGGGCTCGCCGGGCACAGCGCGGACGAGGCCGAGCACGCGGTGCAGGCCGCGTTGCACATCCGCGACCGGCTGAGCGTGCTCGCGGGGGCGCCGGAGAACGGCGAAGGCAGGGGAGTGGCGGTGCATGTCGCCGTCACCACCGGTGAGGCGTTGGTGCGGCACCAGCCCGGCGGGGTGCCATCAGTCAGCGGCGCGCTCGTCGACGAGTGCCACAGCCTGCTGTCGCTCACCTCCGCCGGCGATGTCCGGGTGTGCGAGACCACCAGCAAGGCCACCGAGTTCGCGATCACCTACCACCGCGGCGACACCTTGAACGGCTGGCTGGCCGGCGGGTTCCGGCAGGAGTACACGGCGCTGCACGCCGTGCCGGTGATCGACCGCGAGTACGACCTGGAGGTGCTGCGCGGATTGTTGCAGCGCACCCGGTACCTCGCCACGCCGCACCTGGTGACGGTGCTCGGCGAGCCGGGCATCGGCAAGACCCGGTTCATCCTGGAGTTCCAGCGCCGGGTCGCCGCGAGCCCGGAGGCGGTGCGGGTGCTGGTCGGCCGGATCCAGCCGTTCACCGGCAAGGCTCCACTCGCGGTGCTGGGCGGGTTGCTCGCCTCCTACTGCGGGGTGCTGCAGCCGGCGGCCCCCGAGACCGCGGTCGCGAAGCTGACCGCGACGGTGCAGCGGCTCGTGGGTTCCGGTGCGGAGGGCCGGCGGCTGCTGCAGTGCCTGACCCCGCTCGTCGAGACCGGTGAGGCCGGGCGGGTGTCGGTGCCGGACGTGCTGGCCGCGTGGCAGAGCCTGCTCGGCCGGATCGTGGAGACCGGGCCGGTGGTCGTCGTGTTCGAGGACCTGCACTGCGCGGACGACGCGCTCGTCGAGTTCGTCGAGAACCTGGCGACGTCGGTGGGTGCCGGGCCGTTGCTGGTGATCGCGACCGCGCGGCCGGAACTGCTGAAGCGGCACCGGGAATGGGGTGGCGGCACCCCGCACGGGCTCGCGCTGACGCTGGGCCCGATCTCCGATGCCGCGATCGACCGGTTGCTGGAGTTCTTGGTGTCCACTTCGGACAGTGGCGTTGCCGACTCCGGGGAGCTGCTCGGCGCGTTGCTGGCCGACATCGGGGCGGAACCCGACGTCCGGCGCAGTCAGCTGCGCCGGATCCTCGCGTCCGGCTCGGCGGCGCTGCGGGACGACCGGTGCAACGGCGAGGTGTGCACGATGCCGGTGGCCCGGTGAGGTCGTGAGTGGTTTCCGCGGTCATGGCAACGGAAACCACTCACGACCGGTCAGGCAGTGACCCGGACCGGTAGGTGGCGGGGGCAGATCAGCTGGCGGGGGTTCTCGAACTCCAGCTCCGTCGTGTGGTCGACGGACAGTGCGGAGTAGCGGTCGAACAGCACGTTCAGCGCGATCTTCGCCTCCAGCCTGGCCAGCGGCGCACCCAGGCAGAAGTGGACGCCCTGCCCGAACACCAGGTGCCCGCGGGTGTCGCGGCGGATGTCGAACCGGTCGGGGTCGGCGAAGCGCGACGCGTCCCGGTTCGCCGCGGCGATCCACGGCGTCACCAGCTCACCCGCGGGCACGGCCTGGCCGCCGATCTCGGTGTCCACGGTGGTGATCCGGGCGAGCCGCGGGAACGGCGGCCGCAACCGCATGATCTCCTCGATCGCGCCGGGCAGCAGCGACCGGTCCGCGCGCACCTCGGCCAGCGCCTCCGGGTGCCGGTCGAACAGCAGGACGGCGTTGCAGATCGCGGCCATCGTCGTGGCGTGGCCGGCGAACATGGTGAGCCCGGTGATGCCGACGATCTCACCGCCTTCCAGCGGCTTGCCGTCGACCTCGGCGTTCGCGAGGACGCTCAGCACGTCGTCGGTCGGTTCGCGGCGCCGGCGCTCGGCCTGCTCCAGCAGGTACTCGTTCAGCTCGCGCACGGCGGGCCCGACCTCGTTCGCCAGCAGGTCCGGCGGCACGGTCGCCGCGTCGATGGCGCCGAGCGCGTCACCCCACACGCGGAACTGCGGCTCGTCCTCGACCGGCAGGCCGAGCATCTCCAGGATGACCGTGATCGGCAACGCGTAGGCGAGCGAGTCGACCAGGTCGAACGTGTCCTGGCCCTTCACCTGGTCGAGCAGCGTGTTCGTGATCCGGTCGATCCGGTCGGAGAGACCCGCGACGGCCCGCGGCGTGAACGCGGTGTTGATCAGCGACCGCAGCTTGCGGTGCCGAGGCAGGTCGGTGGTGACCAGGTTGCCCATGTCGAAGAAGTCGAGGTCGGGTTGCGGCGGGTTGAACAGTCTCGCTGTCTCCGAGGAGAACGTCTTCGTGTCGGCGAGGATGCGGGCGATGTCGGAGTAGCCGAAAACATTCCAGCCCTGCTCGTCCCGGTGCACCGGTTCGGTGTCGAGCATGGTGCGGAACCAGCTGAACATCTCTTCCGCCGGATCCTCGGCCAGCGTGGTGGAAATCAGGCTCATGGCGCCGAGAGTAGACAACGCCGGAAGCCTCCGAACGGTTATTTCTGCGGCGGTGAGAGAACTGAATCCCGGCGGCGCCGAAAATGCGCCGCCGGGATTTGCCGGAGACCGGGCGAAGACCACCCGGTTACCGATTTCAGATCAGAGACCCCACACCGACCGGTACATCTTCCGGTCCACCGCGGGCAGCCCGGCCGTGGCGAGCGCCGGACCGTTCAGCGTCGGCGAGCCCGCCACCTTCAGGCCGGACTCGATGGCGCCGTCCATGTACCCGCTCCAGCCGTCCGCGATGTCGCCACCGCAGAACTTGATCTTGCCGAACGGCTGCTGGATCTTCCGGTGCAGCCTGGTGAGCTGGTACGGCTGGCGGAACACGCCGACACCGCGGGAGTACTCCTCGGTGTGCCAGTTCGTCGCGGTGTAGGCGCCGACCTTCGCGCCGGGCAGGACCTCCCGGACCGCGGCCTCCACCTGTGGCCGGCTGCTCGGGTCGAACGTGTCCTTGACGCTGAACGCCACCACGAGCTGGCCCTCGTTCAGCCGGCCGAAGATGCACAGCGCCACACCCTCTGGCGCTTCGGCGATGAACCGGTCGGCGGGCTCCGTCAGGTCGATCCACAGCTTCTTCTCGTGCGGTACGCCGAACGTCTGCGTCGACGCCGTCGTGTACGCCTCGGGCAGCGGCGTCGGACCGAACTTGATGTGCCGCCACACGTTGACCGGCACCGCCATGATCACCTCGGCGGCCTGGTACTCGCGGCCCGCCTTGGTGGTGACCTTGACCCTGGCGCTCTCCTGCACGACCGACGCCACCGGCGAGTTCAGCCGCAGCACCGGGCTGTTGTCCGCGAGGATCGCCGCGACCAGCGACCCCGTGCCGGTGCCCGGCCGGAACGTGTTGACGCCGTGGAACTTCTCGAACGTGCCACCGGCGAGCTGCCACCACTGGTCGAGGTGCGTCAGGGCGCCGCGCTTGCTCGACCCGCCGAACAGCGACGTGGTGCTGGTCAGCCGGATCTCGTCCGCCGGCGGGAGCCGCATCTGGTCGAGCCGGTCGCGCAGGGAGATCCCGTCGTAGCGGATGACCCCGTGCTCGTTGTGGAACGGCTCGTACGGCCTCGGGAAGATGGTCGCCGCGGCGTCGAAGAACGGCGTGAAGAGCTCGGCCTGCCGCTGGTAGGCGACGGCCGGGTCGTACTCGGCGAACCCGCCGATCGTCGGCAGCACGACCCGCTCCGGACCGACGTCGGCGATGATCGGAATCTTGTACCGCTGCAGCTCGCGCCACACGTGCGGCTGGCTCGGGTCGACCCAGGTGCCACCGCGTTCGATCTGCTGACCGAGGAACGTGTCGGTCCAGGTCCGGCCGCCGATGCGGTCGCGCGCCTCGAGGAGCAGGACGCGCTGGCCCTTCTTGCGCAGCTCCCGCGCCGCGGTGACGCCGGCGAGACCGGCGCCGACGACGATCGTGTCGAACACCCCGTCGTCGCTCTTCTCTTCCCCCGCGTACGCAGGGGTGCCGAGCAGCGCGCGACCCGCGGTCCCGGCGAGGACGAGTCCGCCGGCCGCTCTCAACAGGCTCCTGCGGGACAGCCCGTGGTCGGCCCCCATGCCACTGTTCACAGCATTTTCCTCACTCTGTCGAAAGAATGCCACCGAAAGGTGGGATGCGTCGATCGCACCTGGACGCGTTGCCAGATGTGTGCGATAGTTTCTGTAGCCGATCCGATACGGACCGTGAATGCCGCTTTTCGCGGTGCGGCAGTTGTCCGCAAACATAGACGAACCTTCGCTGAAGCGCGCCCGTCTATTTCGTACGTTATCTGACCGTTATCTGCGTGCCGAAGTGCCGTGAACAGGCAAAAGCCTCTAGGGATGCAGCACTGCGCTGCATCCCTAGAGGCTTTCTTTATTCAGTTGTCAGCCCTGTGGGGGGTCAGGGCTTGCGGAACACCTCGATCAGCGAGGAGTAGCTGTTCTCCACGTGCCCGGCCTCGACGGCGCGGTCGACGAAGGTCTTGTAGAAC
>NZ_JBEXPJ010000159.1:0-21365 GCF_040611995.1 Lentzea sp. NPDC006480 | reverse complement strand
TCTCCAGCGGCTCGACGGTGACGAGCACCTTCGCGAACTGGCCGGAGCCACCGGTCTGCTTCTTGTGGGTGTAGGAGTACTTCTCCACCGCCTTGGCGCGCAACGAACGCAGCTGCTGCGCGGCGGTCAGCGAGTGGAGGTCGCTCATGACGTCACCGTCGTTCCCGTGAGCAGCCGGTACGCCGACTGCGCCACCACATCCAGTTCCTGGGAAGTCATCGGTTGCCCGCCGAACACCCGGCGGTGCATGAGCGGCCCTTCCAGCAGGTTGCCGACCAGCGCCAGCTCCGGCAGCTCACCGATCTCGCCCCGCCGCACCGCCCTGGCGATCGCGTCGACCAACGGCTGCGAGCGCCGCACCACCAGCGCGCGGAACGTCCGCTCGGCCTCGTCGTCCCTTCGCAGATCGGACAGGAAGCCGATCAACCCGTCGTTCCACGGCTGGTCCCAGGCCCCGGCCAGGTCCTCGGCGAACCCGCGCAGGTCGCCGAGCAACGTCCCGGTGTCGAAGTCCGGCACGGGCGGCAGGAATCCGTCCAGCACGTCCGCCACCAGCCGCACCTTGCTCGGCCACCGCCGGTAGACGTCGGTCCGGTGGGCCTGCGCCTGCGCCGCGACCTGGGTCAGCGTCAACGCGTCGTAGCCGTTCGTGGTCAGCAGCGACCACGCCGTCGTGAGCAAGCGCTGTTCGAGATCGGGATCCCGCGGACGACCCGCCACCGTCGGCCTCCATATCGCAACAGGTTGTTGCGTTAAGGTAGCACGACCGAGGCCTCCAGCGCGTTCGTCGCCACCTCGATGCCCGTGCCGACGACGGCACGCAGGACCTCGGGACGTCGTTCGGTGCGGCCGACCTGCGGACTGCCGAGCGGTGGCCGGATCTGCAGGCACGCGGGATGCGTCGCCAGCAGCTCCTCCTCCTCGATCCGGAGTTCCTTGCGGTTCAACCAGGTGTGCACGACTCCCGGTGCGTGGCGGGCGAACCAGCGCGAGAGCACCATCCGTTCGCCGCGCGAAGGCCCCAGTGGGAGGTCGTCCTCGCGCGTGGTGCGCAGGGCGACGATGTGCGTGGCCCGCTGGGCGAGCGCCGACCGCACGCAGACCATCTCGCTCAGTCCGGCGTCCACGTAGGGATGGCCGTCGATGACCACCGGTGGGCCGGCGAGCAGCGGCATCGCGGTCGACGCCCGCAGTGCGTCCTGCAGGCTCGGCACGTCGTGGATCTTCGAGTGCAGGTCGACCGCCTCGCCGGTGAGCGCGTCCGTGGCGATCGGGTGGAACGAGACGGGGTTGTCCAGGATGTCCTGGAACCCCATCGGCCAGACCTGCGTGTAGATGGTGTGCACGAGGTGTTTCGTGTCCACGACGGGTTGGCGGCTGAACGCGCGCAACGGGTTGATGGTCGTCCGTATGACTCTCGGATCCCACCAGGCGTCCACGGTCTTCTCGGCGCGCCCGCACAGCAGCCAGGCAGCGTTGAGCGACCCTGCCGAGCTGCCGTAGACGGCGTCGAACAACGGCAGCAACCCGAGCCGTTCGATCGCCACGGTCATGCCGCTCGAGTACGCGCCGCGCGAGCTCCCGCCCTCGACCAGCAGCACCAGGCGCGCGTCATCCCCCCGCTGACCTGGCGTGCTTCCCCGTCTCCTGCGCTCACGCAGCAACTCCAGAACGGACACCTTCCACCTTCTCCTTCCGCGTGACCGCGAGCAAGGCGCCGACGATCGTGATCACGGCACCGATGAGCTGCAGCGCGGTGAACGGCTCGCCGAGGAACGCGACCGAGAACGCGGTCCCGAACACCGGCGCCGCGAACATCATGACCGTCGCGGTCACGGCGCTCACGGACCGCAGCCCGCGAGCGTAGAAGAAGTACGCCAGCGCCGTCGGTCCGATCGCGAGGAACACGACGTTCACCCA
The DNA here is from genome assembly GCF_040611995.1 of Lentzea sp. NPDC006480. Classification (NCBI taxonomy): domain Bacteria; kingdom Bacillati; phylum Actinomycetota; class Actinomycetes; order Pseudonocardiales; family Pseudonocardiaceae; genus Lentzea; species Lentzea sp. NPDC006480. The sequence goes on along the minus strand of NZ_JBEXPJ010000159.1, from coordinate 19,445 downwards.
ACCCGTCGTGGACACCTCGGTCCACTGGGTTTCCGGCAGCGACGGAACGGCGAGCAGCACCAAGCCCAGCGCACCCGCTCCAGTGGCGTAGGTGGTGGCGCGCAACGGTTCGACGCCGACGAGGATCTTCTTCGACAGCACGCTGTAGACAGCCCACAGCGCAGCGCAACCGAGGTACAGCACGTCGCCCAGCAGCCGGGCCGGGGTGAACCCGCTCACCCCGATGCCGGCGAAGAACACCCCGGATCCGGCGACGGCGAGCGCGAGCCCGCCGATGCGCCGCGCGGTGGCGGGTTCTTTGCCGGTCACGACGAAGAACAGCGTGGTCAGCACCGGTGCCGTCACCGGGACGATCACGCTGCCGTCGGTGGCCGGAGCGAGCGAGATCGCCCAGAAGAACAGGATGTTGTAGCCGGTCACGCCGATCAGCCCGGCGCCACCGGCTCGCAGCGCATCCGGCCAGGTGAACGACTGCGTGCCGGGAAGCACGAGCAGCAGCAGGAACAGGACGAGAGCGCCACCACCGAACCGCACAGCCGCGGCGACGCTGTGCGGCATCTCCCCGACGATGACCTTGGAGCTGGTGAACGCCGCTCCGAAGAAGGCCATCGTGGTGATCAGGTACAGGTAGGGCGTGGCTCGGTCGGACATGGTCCGATCGTTCGTCCTGACCATCGCCAGGTCTTGTACGTTCTTGACGCTCAGGCCCGGAGCTTCAGCTCCAGCACGTCGATCCCGACCGGAGTCCTCCGGGTTTCCAGGTCCGCGATCCGCCACTGCTTCTCCAGCAGGACGGAGAGCGCGATCCTGACCTGCAGCCGCGCCAGATGAGCGCCAGGGCAGAAGTGGATGCCGTGCCCGAACGACAGGTGCGGGTTGACGGTCCGGCCGGCGTCGAACGCGTCCGGGTCGGTGAACACCTCCGGATCGCGGTTGGCGGCGGAGATCATCGCGACGACCCGTTGCCCTGGCTGGAGTTCTACGCCACCGAGTGTCGTCGGCCTGGTGACGAACCGGTCCGTCCCGCCCGTCGGCGGCAGGTACCGGAGCACCTCCTCGACCGCCAGCGGGAGATCAGCGGGCAACGGCTGGGAGACGAGGCACAGCATCGCGTTCACCAGCAGCGTTTTGGTGGTCTCGTGGCCGTTGATCAGCAGCAGCGTGCAGAGGTTGACCAGCTCGTCGTCGGCGATGCCCTGCGCCTGGAAGAAGGCACTCAGCTCCGTCAACGCCAGCCGGAACTCGGTGTCGTCGGCGGCGAACGTGCCGAAGAACGACGTGATCGCCTCGGTCCAGCGCACGAAGTCCGGCGACACCGGCACGCCCAGCAGGCCTGCGATCGTGTGCAGGGTCAAGGGATACGCCACCTCGCGGACCAGATCGAGGTTCGACCCCGTGATCAACGCTTCCGCACGGGCCCTGATCTCCGGTTCGAGTGCGGCCACCGCCCGCGGGGTGAAGAGCCGGCCGACCTTCCGCCTCAGCGCGTGGTGTTCCGGCGGGTCGGTGGCCAGCAGGCTGCGCAGCAACGGGTTGTCGCGGTGCGGGATCGGCTGGGTGCTGTGGCGCAGTTCGTCCGACGAGAACGTCGAGTGGTCGGTCAGCACTCTGTCCACTTCGGAGTACCGCGTGACCAGCCAGGCACCGAACGACGCGAACCGCACCGGCCCCACCTCGGGGGCGCGAAAGATCTCTTCGAGCAACACGCTCACAGCGTGCTACGTCACTGCCGTCGTCGCTTGGAAGAAACGGACACACGACATCCCGACCGCCCGCCGGAACTCCGCGAGCATGTGCGGCTGGTCGTAGAACCCGCTTCGGAGAGCGATCTCCGCCCAGTCCGGCGAGCCGGCCCGCGCCAGGTCCATGGCGCGGTGCAACCGCACCACCCGCGCGTAAGCCTTGGGGCTCAACCCGACCGCGACCTGGAACCGCCGCCGCAGCTGCCGCGGCGACAACCCGACGACGTGATCGGACATCGGCGCTCCAGGATCCGCGTGAATCGCCCGGAGCACCTGGCGCACCACGGAATCACCCGCCCGCGCAGGACCGCTCAACGCCCGCAACCCGTCATCGAGACCCGAGCCGGGCAACCGCATGCCCGCGAGCGGCACCTCGTCGGCGGCGATCCCCAGCACGTCCGCACAAACACCAGGCTTGAGCCGCACGCCCGTCAGCGGCTGGGTGAGCGTTCCCGTCCTCGCCACCGTCTCCGGACCGCTCAGCCACAGCGTGCCGTCCGCGAACACCAGCAGGTCCACCGACGGCTGCGGCAGCTCCGGCGGCAGCTCGCCGCTGCGCCGCCACACCGTGCTCACCCGATCGGTGAAGTCGCTGGTCACGGCGCTGAGTCAACCCCGCCCGGCCCGGTCACCGCTACTGAATTGCCCGCGGCTGCTACCGTGGAGATCAACGCCTCGAAGAGGAGACCGACGTGCTGCTGGCGGGTGAAGACGACATCTCAGGGTGAGCCCTGGATGTGACAGGCCATCGATCGCGATGGCCGTTTCGTCGTCCCCTCTTCCACTCGCGCGGCTTCTCCGCGCAGCACATCCCGAGGTCTCACCGTGTCACTCGTTCTCTCCAACCTGTCTTTCGCCTGGCCGGACGACACCCCGGTGTTCGACGGCCTGTCCGCGACGATCCCGGACGGCCGCACCGGCCTGGTCGCCCCCAACGGCGCCGGCAAGTCGACACTGCTCAAGCTCGTGGCGGGCGTGCTCAAGCCCGCGGACGGCAGCGTGTCCGCCGAGGGCGTGCTCGGCTACCTGCCCCAGGACCTGCCGCTGACCGCCGGCCTGACCGTGGCCGAGGTGCTCGGCGTCGCGAACGTCCTCCGGGCGATCGCGGCGGTCGAGGCCGGTGACGTCGACGAGGAGCACTTCACCGTCATCGGCACCGACTGGGACCTCGAAGAACGCACCCGCGCCCAGCTGGACCGGCTCGGTCTCGACACCATCGAGCTCGACCGGAAGCTCGACACGTTGAGCGGCGGTCAGATCATCTCGCTCGGCCTCGCCGCGCAGTTGCTCAAGCAGCCGGACGTGCTGCTGCTCGACGAGCCCACGAACAACCTCGACCTGGAAGCCCGGCACCGGCTCTACGACGTGCTGGACGACTGGCGCGGCTGCCTGCTGGTCGTGAGCCACGACCGGGCATTGCTGGATCGCATGGACCGGATCGCCGAGCTCGACGGCGGCGAGATCCGGTTCTACGGCGGCAACTTCAGCGAGTACGAGGACGCCGTCGCGGCCGAGCGCGAGGTGGCGGAGAAGAACATCCGCAGCGCCGAGCAGGAGGTCAAGCGCGAGAAGCGGGAGATGCAGCAAGCTCGTGAACGGGCGGCGCGGCGAGCCAGCAACGCCCAGAAGAACCTCTCCAGCGCGGGTCTGCCGAAGATCTTCGCGGGCAACATGAAGCGCAACGCCGAGGTGTCCGCCGCGAAGGCCGACGGCACGCACGCGAACCGGCTCAGCGCCGCCAAGACCCGGCTCGACCAGGCCGAACGGGCGTTGAAGGACGACCAGAAGATCAGCCTGGAGCTGCCGCAGACCGCCGTTCCCGCCGGCCGGAACCTGTTCCTGGGCACGGGCATCCGGGTGCGCGACCTGTTCGACGGCGTGGACCTGGCCATCCGCGGCCCGGAACGCATCGCGCTGGCCGCCCCGAACGGCGCGGGCAAGTCGACCTTGTTGCGGGTGATCCACGGTTCGCTGGCCCCAGACGCCGGCGAGGTGAAACGAGCGGACGGGCGGGTCGCGTACCTGTCGCAGCGGCTCGACCTGCTCGACGACAGCCGCACGGTCGCGGAGAACCTGGCCGCGTCAGCCCCGGCCATGCCACCGGCCGAGCGGATGAACCTGTTGGCGCGCTTCCTCTTCCGGGGCCCGCGGGCACATCTGCCGGTCGGTGTGCTGTCCGGCGGCGAACGGCTGCGGGCCACGCTGGCGTGCATCCTGTTCGCCGAGCCCGCGCCGCAGCTGCTGCTGCTCGACGAACCGACGAACAACCTCGACCTCGTCAGCGCCGGACAGCTGGAGAGCGCGCTGAACGCCTACCAGGGCGCGTTCGTCGTCGTCAGTCACGACGAGCGGTTCCTGAGCGAGGTGAGGATCGACCGCTGGCTCCGGCTGGAGAACGGCAAGCTGCTGGAGGGCCGCAATGCCTGAAGCAGCACTGGTCGCTCATGAGCTGGTGAGGGTTTTCGGCGGCCGGCGGGTGCTCGACGGGGTGTCGCTCACGGCGGCACCCGGCCGGCGCATCGGGTTGATCGGCGAGAACGGCGCGGGCAAGTCGACGCTGCTGCGGCTGCTCGCGGGCATCGACCAGCCCGACGGCGGCACCGTGGCACGCCCGCCGGACCTGGGTTTCCTGCACCAGGAGATGCCGTTCGCCGAGTCCGTCACCGTTGCCGAGGTGATCGACGACGCGCTGGCCGAGGCCAGGGAGGACCTCGCCGAACTGGAGCGGCTCGCGGCCCTGCTCGCGACCGAGGACGTCGAGGCGGCGTACGCGGAACGGCTCGAACTGGCGCAGCGGCACGAAGCCTGGGACGCGGATCGCCGGGCTGAGATCGTCCTCAACGGACTCGGCCTCGGTGACGTGGCATGGCACCGCACACTGGGCCAGCTCTCCGGCGGTCAACGTCGACGACTCGCAGTGGCGGCACTCGTGGTCCGCAGGCCGAGTGCGTTGCTGCTCGACGAGCCGACGAACCACCTCGACGACGAGGCGGCGGAGTTCCTCGCGGACCAGCTCAAGGGTCTGCCGGGATGCGTCGTGCTGGCCAGCCACGACAGGGCGTTCCTGGACGAGGTCTGCACCGACCTGATCGACCTCGACCCCGCCGTGGACGGCCCGGTGCGGTTCGGTGGCACCTACCGCGAGTACGTGCGGCAGAAACGTGCTGACCGGTCCCGCTGGGAACGCCAGTACCTCGAAGAACAAGAGGAGTTGGAAGAGCTCCAACAGGCACTCGGCAGCACCGCGCACCGGGTCGCGCCGAACCGGATGAAGCGCGACAGCGAGAAGATGGGCTACGGCGTGCGAGCGAACCGCGTGCAGAGCCAGATCTCCCGGCGCGTCCGCAACACCACCCGCCGCCTCGAAGATCTCGAACGCCGCCGGGTGCCCGCTCCCCCGCGCCCGCTGACCTTCGAGCCGGACGCGCTGACCTCGTTGCCCGCCAACGAACTCCTGGTGTCACTGCGGCAGGTTCGCGTTCCCGGCCGGCTGGAACTCGACCACTTGGACGTCCACGACGGCGCGCGGCTGCTCGTGACCGGACCGAACGGCGCGGGCAAGTCGACCTTGCTCCTGGTCATGGCAGGTCGGTTGCAGACAGCAGGCATCAGCAGGCATCCCGATCTGCGCGTCGGCCTGCTGACCCAGGACACCGAGTTCGCCAACCCGCGCCTCACCCCGCGCGGCACCTACGGCCGCGCGCTGGGTGCCGAACGCGTGGAGCAGGTTCCGCTGGAGTCGTTGGGGCTCTTGCACGAACGAGACCTGGGCAAACCCGTCGGCGCGCTGTCGGTCGGCCAGCGACGCCGGCTCGCCCTCGCGCTGCTCGTGGCCGATCCACCACACCTGTTGCTGCTCGACGAACCCACCAACCACGTGTCGCCGACGCTGTGCGACGAGCTGGAGGACGCACTCGGCACCGGACCAGGCGCGATCGTGCTGGCCAGCCACGACAGGTGGCTGCGGCAACGCTGGCAGGGCACGCGACTGACCCTCCACTGTGGATAGTCAGCGGCGGGGAGCTGTCGCCGTGGCCAGTACCCGGCGCCGCAGGTCGAACCCCTTGAGCACAAGCCGTGCTTCGGCCTGCATCGACTGCATCGCGGGGTCGTCGCCGGCGTCGACGGTGAGCGATTCGCTCCAGAACCGCTTCTCCCGCAGCCGCCACTGCTCCTTGTCGAGGACCTCGACGCCGGTGAACCCGGCCTCGGGCAGCTGCGCGGCGAGGTCCACCTGCCGCATCCGCTTGGGCAGCCGCTCGTCGTCTGCGTCGAGGGCCTCCCAGGTGGTGATGACCACCCGTCCGCCAGGGCGCAGCACCCGCAGGCACTCCCGCAGCGCGTCGAGCTTCGGATCCGCGAACTGGTAGGCGTCGATGACCATCACGGCGTCGACCGAGGCCGAGCCGAGTCCGATGTCGGTCAGCTGCCCCACCTGGAAGTCGGCCTCGACCGCCAGCTCGACGGCGCGCTCCTCAGCCTGCTCGATCGCGACGGCGGAGAAGTCCACGCCGATCAGCCCGCACCCGGTGCGCCGGGCGATCTCCAAGCCGTAGCCGCCACGGCCGCACGCGAGGTCCAGCAGCACCTGTCCGGGTCGCGGATCGAGGAGCGCCACGACCTCGTCCAGGCCAGGGCCGCTCAACAGGCTCGTGGACTGCAGGTCGGGCGGAAGGGCGAGCATGCGCCGTACGAGCTCATCGGCCACGGGCGACTCGACCCGCTCGGCGTACCAGCGGTCGAAGTCCTCAGCACTCGTCACCCGGAGACCCTCCTGCAATTCGGTTGATCTCGTCAACGCGCGCAGGTCAACTGCGGGGTGTGAAGATCCGCGCCACCAGCGACCTCGCCGCGTTCGTCGACACCGTGCACACCGCGTTCGGGCGGTTCCCGGAGACACCGGACGAGCACGGCGGCGGGCTCTGGTGGTCGGCCATCGAGATCGACCGCAGCCTGATGGCGTTCACCGACGACGAGAAGCCCATCGGCACGGCCACGGCGCACTCGTTCGAGCTGACGCTGCCCGGTGATGTCCTCGCTCCCGCTGCCGGGATCACCGGGGTGGGTGTCCTGCCGACGCACCGGCGACAGGGCGTGGACGTGCCGAGAGCGCTGACCGCTCGCGGTTACGGCGGAGACGGCGAGCTGGTGCTGGACGTCCGCGACCCGTTCCTCGATGAGCACGGCCGGTACCTGCTGACCGTCCGAGACGGCCAGGCCGAGTGCGCCAGGACCGACCGCGCGCCCGACCTGTCGCTGGACGTCCGCGACCCGGGTTCGACGTACCTCGGCGGCACCACCCCGAGCACCCTGATCAGGGCAGGACACGTCGAAACGCACACCCCGGAAGCTGCCGCGACGGCCGACGCGCTGTTCCGCTCAGCACACCCGCCGCACTGCCTGCACTGGTTCTGATCGACATCTGGACCAAAGTATGACGGCGCGTTAGGCCCAGGGATGACGCGAGCACGCGGCCACGTCGTTATTGTCCGTTCCGGTGGGGACCAGCAGGAACCGACCCCCTTTCCGCCGAAGGGACAGCCACCTCATGAGGGACGTCATGCAGTCAGCGACAGGGGTCCGCTCGCGCGTGACCGGATGGATGGGGCGACGCTTTCTCGCGTACCTGAGCAAGACCGGCTTCGACCTCGAGTCGTCCTGGTTCGTCCCGTCCAGGGTGCTGGCACCTCTTCGGCGCAACGGGTTGAACCCGGTGCCGGAACTGGCGCGGATGCAGGCGCACGGGCCGATCACGCGGTTGCCGCTGCCGGTGACGGTGTGGCTGGTGACCGGCTACGAGGCGTCCAAGCAGGTGCTGGTGGACAGCGAGTCGTTCAGCAACGACTTCGGCCACTTCCGGGAGATGGGCCTGTTCGCCGACGAGGCGCCCGGCGGCCTGGGGTTCAGCGACCCGCCCGAGCACACCCGGCTGCGCAAGGTGCTGACGCCCGAGTTCACCATGCGCAGGTTGTCGCGCCTGGTGCCGCGGATCGAGGCGATCGTCGCCGACCAGCTCGACCTGATGTCCATGAAGGATGGCCCGGTCGACCTGGTCGAGAACTTCGCCATGCCGGTGCCGGCGCTGACGATCTGCGAGCTGCTGGGCGTGCCCGCGAGTGAGCGCGAGGAGTTCCAGCGGCGCAGCGTTGCCCGGTTCGACCTCGGTGGTGCCGCGACGGCGTCGTTGTCCGCGGTGTCCGAGTCGGTCGTCTACTTCCGCGAGCTGGTGCGGGCGCAGCGCCAGGCTCCGAACGACGGGCTGCTCGGCGAGCTGATCCGCAAGCACGGTGACGAGCTGGACGACGACGAGCTGGCCGGGCTGGCGGACGGGCTGCTCACCGGCGGGTTCGAGACGACGGCGAGCATGATCTCGCTCGGCACGCTCGCGATGCTGCACGACCCGGACCTGTTCGCCCGCGTCCGTGATGACGACGACGCGATCGGCGGAGTGGTCGACGAGCTGCTGCGCCACCAGTCCGTGGTGCAGGTGGCGTTCCTCCGCGTCGCGCGCAAGGACTTCGAGATCGCCGGCACGCGGGTGCGCGCGGGTGACATCGTGGCGTGCTCGCTGTCGCAGGCGAACCGTGATCCGAGCGTCTACTCGTCGCCGGACGACATCTGCCCGACCCGGCCGGCGGCGCAGCACCTCGCGTTCGGCTACGGCGCGCACCGCTGCATCGGCGCCGAGCTGGCCAAGATGGAGCTGCGGATCGCCTACCCCGCGCTGGTGCGCCGGTTCCCCGAGCTGCTGCTGGCGGCCGATCCCGCCGCGCTGTCGTTCCGCAAGCTGTCGATCGTCTACGGGCTGCACTCGCTGCCCGTCCACCTCGGCAACCACACCAGCCCGATTCTCTGACGGAGTGACGTGGGGGATGTCCTGATACACCCAACTTTTCGTCGTTGGGGTTGAGGGACCATCCCTCATGCCTTGGTGCTCACGTTCCAACAGTCTTTACCTACCAACGCAGACAGCGAACGGAAGGTAAGGACCATGATCCGCAAGGCCATCATCGCCGCCGCCACCCTCTCGACCCTCGCGCTCCCGGCCGTCGCCTCGGCCGACCCGGTCATCGGCCAGCCGGCGCCGTGCACGAAGGTCACCGACCTGGTGGGCCCCGACTTCTCCGTGAAGCAGTGCGGGGTCAGCGACGTCGACCAGTTCCGCGCGGGTCTGGAGAACAACGGTGGCGCCTACTGCGGTCCGACCTCGCTCTACAACGTGCTGCACTACTGGGCGCACGAGAAGAACGCACCCGCCGGCTGGCTCACCACGAAGATCAAGGAGCTCGACCCGCAGGACCAGGCCGACTACAACGTGATCACCAACTCGCTGTACCGGATCGGCGTGGACGCCAAGTACACCGAGAAGGGCACGAACCTGTACAACCTGCGCACCGCCTGGACCATCGCGACGAAGCCCGCCCGTGACGCGGGCTGGAGCACCGCGACCTCCGGGGTCGACACCCGGACCTCCGCCGACTTCGCGGGTGACCTGGCCCGCAAGCTCGCCCGCGGTCCTGTGCAGATGGTGTACGGGCGTTACTCGGACGGCCCGGCGGACAGCCTGCAGCGCGGTGGCGGCCACATCGTGACCGTGGTGTCCGTCGACGGTTCCTTCGACGGCACCACGGTGCAGGTCCGCTACATGGACCCCGGTCGCGCGGCCGACCACGGCGTCGGCGACTACCTCGACACCCAGTCCGCCTACGCGACGATCAACGCCACGTTGACGAAGAAGACCGTGGTCGAGTGGATCCCGACGAAGAACAACCCGGAGAACGACCTCGGTGACATCGCCATCCCGGGCACCTTCCGCACGGTGACGCGCTGGCAGCTCACCACGCCGGGCTCGACCGCGACCACCACGCAGCTGGTGGAGGGCTTCAACTGGTTCGACATGGCCGCGCCGGTCGGCTGATCACTCACGCAGTCCGATCGTGTCGATCGGCTTGGCGCGCAACGACAACCGCGTGGCCACACTGATCGACACGATGCCCAGCAGTGCCGCTCCCGCCAGGACCGCCCCGTAGACCCAGGGTGGTCCGGCGGGTAGGGGCGTTCCGGTGGCACCGATGGCCAGCAGGGTCAGCGGCAGTGCGGCGACCAGCGTGCCGAAGACCGCGGCGAGACCGACGGTCAGCAGTGCTTCCGCGCGCATCATCTGCCTGACCTGGCGGCCCTTGGTGCCGACCAGGCGCAGCAGGGCGAACTCGCGCCGCCTCGCCGCCGTGGACATCACCAGCGTGTTGGACACCGAGATCGCCACGTAGCCGAGGATCACGCCGACTGCCACCAGGTTCAGCAGGAACTGGGTCCGCTCGTTGCCCCGGTCCTGCGCGGCCACGTTGCTCGCGACCGTCAAGCCCGGATAGCGGCTGACCAGTTGGTCGGGTGCGGTTCCGTTGATCAGGACCGCGCTGTCCGTGCCCGCCCTGGTGTGAGCGCGGGCGTCCTGCGCGTTCAGGACGTGGTCGCCGAACGCCAGCTCGTGCTCGTAGATCGCGACGACCCTGAGCTTCGCGGGCTGTCCGTCGGCGAACCAGAACTCGGCGGTGTCGCCGACCTTCTTGTTGTTCCAGAACGCATGCGTGGCGCCCAACGCCACCGTGCCCGGTGTGAGGTCCTTCAGGCTGCCTTCGGTGATCTTGAGGTCGACCGTGCCGGCGGCCTGCGGGTCGATTCCGTTGGCCGGACCGCTGGTCACCTCGACGCTGTCGCCGGATTTGCTCGCGGTGATGACCTGCGTGCGGACCAGCGACGTCACCGCGGTGACGCCAGGGGACTTCCGCGCGGCTTCTGCCACTTCTGCCGGCACTCCGGTCACGCCGCCGATGACGTGGTCCGCGGTGATCGACTTGGTCGTCTCCTGCTGCACGGCGGCGCTGAACGTCGTCTGGCTGTAGAAGTTCACGACGGCGAACCCGATGGCGAGCATGAGCGGGGTGACCGCCGCGGCGAGCCTGCGCGAGTTCTTCGTGACGTTCGCGGCCGCGAGATAGCCGCTCGTCCCCGGAAGCATCGGCGCGATCAGGCGGACCGCCCCGCCGATGATCCGCGGTCCGGCCAGCGTCAGGCCGATGATCAGCACGAGCGCGGCCATCACCGACATCGCCGCGCCGATCTGGCCGGGGATGAACAACGGGAGCGTGGTCGCCGCGATCCCGATCGCCACGAGGACGTAGCCGATCACCAGGCGGACCCGGCCGAGCTCCTTGCGCTGCACCGCGGCCTCCCCCAGCGCCTCGACGGGGTTGATCGACGACGGCCTGCGCGCCGCGCTCCACGCCGCCAGCCGTGCCGCGCCGAGCCCGATCAGCAGGGCCGCGACGAGCGGGATCGGGCTGATCGAGAGCTCGAAGTCCTGCGGCACCACGCCGATGTTCGCGAAGGCGTTGCGCAGGCCGTGGCTGACGGCGATGCCTCCGAGGCTGCCTGCCACGCCCGCCACCAGCGAGACCACGAGCGTTTCGAGACCGATCATCTTGCGGATCTGGCGCGGGGTGGCACCGACGGCGCGCAGCAGGGCGAACTCGCGGCGGCGTTGCTCGACGGTCAGCGCCAGGGTGCTGGCCACGACGAAGATCGCGACCAGGACCGCGTAGCCGCCGAAGGAGCCCGCGATGAGCGCGAGGATCGCCTTGGTCTGGCTGACGTCGTCGAACTCGGCGGCGCTCCGGTCAGCACCGGCGGAGACCGTCACGTGGTCGTCAGCGAGCACGTCTTCGAGGCGGTCGGCGACGTTGCCGATGACCCCGATCGCGCTGACCTGGTCAGGATGCCCGGCGAGTTCGGTCGCCTTCGCAGCGTTGAAGAACAGGGCGGCCTGGCGGTTCCCGCGGCTTTCCGCGATGCCGCTGACCCGGTACGACATCGGAGTGGACCGGGTCATGACGCGCACTTCCCCGCCGGCTGCCACGCCCGCCTGAGCTGCCAGACCGGAGTCCAGCACCACCTCGTTGTCTCGTGCCGGAGCCCTTCCCTCTTTGAGAGTGAACGGCGCCAGCACCGCCGACTCCCAGTTGTGGCCGAACGACGGCTTGTCCGCCAGCACCTGCCCATCGCGTCCGACGACCGCGGCCGGGAACGTCTGCTCGGCGACCGCGGCCTTCACACCCGGCACCGCGGCGATCTTGGCAACCAGCGCGGCGGGAATGGCCGGCTGCTCGGCGGCGTGCTCGAACGCAAGCACGTCACCACCTGGCGGGCGCACCGTCCGATCGCCGGTGACGACCACGTCAGCGGCCGCGTAACGCTGGGTCGGCACGCCTCCGCGAAACCCCGACTCCATCAGGATCCCGCAGGCCGCCACCAGGGCCGTGCCGCACAGGACCGCGATGAACGCACCCACGAACCCGCTGGTGCGGGCCTTCACCGTCTGCCACGCAAGAGTCAGCACGACTCACCACTCCCCACAAATGCGCCCACACGCCCGACCACCGTTCCCACGAACCCGCCCAACAGGCCCGCGAGCGCGCCCGCGAACCCGCCTGCTCGCCCCAGCACCGCACTCACCACTCCCCCAGATGCGTCATCCGCTCGGCGACCTTCTCCGGCGTCGGCCCGTGCAACTCCCCCGCCAGCCGCCCGTCCGCCAGGAACAGCACGCTGTGCGCCGCAGAAGCGGCAACTGGGTCATGCGTCACCATCAGCACCGTCTGTCCCATCTCGTCCACAACGGACCGCAGCAGCGCCAGCACCTGCGAAGCCGTCCGCGAGTCCAACGCCCCGGTCGGCTCGTCCGCCAGCACCACCTCGGGCCGCGCGACCAGCGCGCGAGCGATCGCCACCCGCTGCTGCTGCCCGCCCGAGAGCTCCGAAGGATGCCGGTCGAGCCGCCCGTCGAGCCCGACCCGTCGGACGACCTCCTGCAGCCACGCGGAGTCGGCCCGGCGCCCGGCCAGGCGGAGCGGCAGCGTGATGTTCTGCAGAACGGTCAGCGACGGCAGCAGGTTGTAGGCCTGGAAGACGAACCCGATCCGATCCCGGCGCACCTCGGTCAAGCGCGCTTCCTTCAAGGCACCGAGGTCGGTGTCGCCGAGCAGCACGCGGCCGGACGTCGGCCTGTCCATGCCCGACGCGCAGTGCAGGAAGGTGCTCTTGCCCGAGCCGGACGGTCCCATCACGGCGGTGAAGGTGCCTCGCCGGATGCCGACGGTCACCTCGTCCAGTGCCGTCACGGCGCCGTCGCCCGAGCCGTACACCTTGCGCACCGCCTGCAGCGACAGCGCGTCTGTCTTCGTCACGTTGGTCAACACGACCGAAAACCTAGGAAAACGCACCCCTGCCCAGCGATCACGCAGGCTGCCCGGCCAGAAGTAGAGCCTGCTCTACCACCGAACGGGCTCGTCGGCGCGAACGAATCCGAGCAGCCAGATTCGTCGCCTGCGACGAGGTGACACGAGCAGGCCGTACCTAGCGTTGCCGGTGACCGGAGTCACGTCGAGGTGGATGAGGCGCGGATGTCCAAGCTGAGCGAGATCAACGACTGGCTGCAGGAGAACCTCCCCAGGCTGGTCGCCCAGTACGAGGTGCCGGGCGCCACCGTGGCCGTCACCGCGGGCGACGAGGTGGTCGAGGCCGCCGCGGGTGTGCTGAACAAGAACACCGGGGTCGAGACGACGACCGACTCGCTGTTCCAGATCGGGTCGATCACCAAGGTGTGGACGACGACGCTCGCCATGCAGCTCGTCGACGAGGGGCTGCTGGACGTCGACGCGCCCGTGCGGGACTACCTGCCCGAGTTCCGCATCGGCGACGAGGACGCCGCGAAGCAGATCACCGTGCGGCAGCTGATGTGCCACACGTCCGGGTTCGAGGGAGATCTCTTCACCGACACCGGCCGTGGCGACGACTGCGTGGAGAAGTACGTCGCCACGCTGCACGACACCCCGCAGCTCTTCGCGCCCGGCGAGATGTTCAGCTACAACAACGCCGGCTACGTCGTGCTCGGCCGGGTCGTCGAAACGCTTCGAGGCAAGCCCTACGACGAGTGCCTGCGCGACCACCTGTTCGCGCCGCTCGGCCTCACCCACGCCGCGACCAGCGCGTACGACGCGATCATGTTCCGCGCGGCGGTCGGCCACCTCACGCCCGACGAAACCCAGGGACCTCAGGTCGCGCCGGTGTGGGCGCTGGTGCGCTCGAACGCTCCGGCGGGCTCGATGCTGTCGATGTCGGCGAGCGACCTGCTCAAGTTCGCCCGGATGCACATGAACAAGCAGACCGAGGTGCTGTCACCCGCCGCGATCGAGGCCATGCAACAGGTTCAGGTGCAGGTGCCGGACCTCGCGCTGATGGGCGACTCGTGGGGTCTGGGGTGGGAGCTGTTCCACTATCCACAAGCGACGGTCATCGGCCACGACGGCGGCACGATCGGCCAGAACGCCTTCCTGCGCCTGGTTCCCGAGCAGGGCGTCGCGGTCGCGTTGCTCACCAACGGCGGCAGGACCATCGACCTGTACGAGGAGATCTTCCGGCACGTGCTCAAGGAGCTGGCCGGCGTGGACATGCCCGGTATGCCGGTGCCGGCCGAAGAACCGGAACCGGTCGACGGCAGCAGGTTCACCGGCGTGTACGTGTCGTCGGTCGGCGAGCGGATCGTGACGCAGGACGAGGACGGCCGCATCTGGATGGAGGTCATCCCCAAGGGGATCATGGCCGAGCTCAGCCCGGAGTCGGCGGGCAAGACCGAGCTGGTGCCGTGGCGCAACGACACTCTCGTTGCCGCGGAACGGGTTCACGGCATCCACATGCCGCACGCGTTCGTCGGCGACGACGGCAACGGCCGCGCACTCTTCCTGCACACGGGTCGTGCGGACCGGCGGGTGGCCCAGTGATCGCGGACATCTTCACGCAAGCAGGAGCCGAAGGCTTCGTCCACGCCCGCGAAATCGGGACGGACAACGAGTTCTGCCACCACGCCGACGACCCGGTGGTGCTGGCGTCGGTGTTCAAGATCCCAGTGGCCGTCGCGTACGCGGAAGAAGTCGCGGCTGGACGGTTGATCGAAACCGAACGGACCGAGGTCACCTCCCGCTACCGCATCGGCGGCATCGGCACCGCGGGCTGCGCGGATGACGTCGAGATGAGCTGGCGCGACCTCGCGTTGTTCATGATGACCATGAGCGACAACGCGGCGACGGACGTGATCTTCCACCGCGTCGGACAGGCCGCGGTCGACAAGGTCCTGACGAACCTCGGCCTGCACCGGACGCGAATCATGGGCTGCTGCGAGGACCTCTTCGCCTCGATGTCCGCCGACCTGGCGATGACTCCGCTGGAGGCCGAGGAAGCACTCGGCGCACCCACGTGGGATCTCATCGAGAAGATGGCCATTGTGGACCCTGAGCGCACGACTTCCTCCACACCGAGGGAGATCACCACGCTGCTGGAGGCCATCTGGACCGATCGCGCGGCCAGTCCCGAGGCGTGCGAACAGGTCCGCCGCATCATGGCCCAGCAGATCTGGCCGCACCGGCTCAGCTCGGGCTTCGACGCGGACGTCCAGGTCGCCGCCAAGACCGGCACGCTGCCGAGCGTCCGCAACGAGGCAGGCGTCGTCACCTACCCCGACGGCCGCAGCTACGCCGTCGCCGTGTTCACCCGCGCGCAGGCGCTCGACCTGCGGCAACCCGCCGTGGACGCGGTGATCGGCCGCGCCGGGCGGTTCGCCGTCGACCACCTCCGGAGCACGTCATGAAGCGCACAGCTCTAGCCGTGGCCGCAGTCCTCGTGGTGTCGGGCTGCGGAGCGTCCAGCAGCACCGGATCCACCGCGCTCGCGGACGGCAGGACGTTCACGATGTCGGTCGGCGCCGACCCCGGCACGCTCGACCCGGCGCTCACGGTGCTGACGGTCGCCCGCGCGATCGGCCGGTTCCTCTACAGCCGCCTCGTCGAGCGCACCGCGAACGGTGACATCGTCGCCGGCCTCGCGGAGAAGTGGGACGCCGACGCCACGAAAGCCACTTTCACACTGCGCCAAGGCATCACGTGTGCGGACGGCGCTCCGCTCACCGCTCAGGACGTCGCCGCGAACATCAACTTCACCGCCGACCCGAAGAACAAGTCGCCGCTGGTCGGGTTGATGGTCATGCCGGGCACCACGGCGACGGCGGACGAGGCCACGCGCACGGTCACCGTCACGAGCGGCGCACCGGACGCGTTCCTGCTGACCAACGTCGGCTCGCTGCCGATCGTGTGCGCCAAGGGCATGAGCGACCGCGCGTTGCTCACCAAGGGCGAGCAGGGCAGCGGGATGTTCACGGTCTCCGAGATCGCGCCGAACGACCACTACACCCTGACCCGGCGCAAGGACCTCCCGGCTGAACAGGGCATGCCGGACAAGGTCGTCGTCAAGGTCGTCCCGAACGAGACGACCGCGGTGAACCTGCTGCTGTCCGGGCAGATCACCGCGGCCCAGATCGCGGGGCCCGACCAGGAACGCCTGCTCGCCCAGAAGGTCGAGCACGTCGACGTGGCCGTGCCGCTGGGACTGCTCGGCTTCAACCAGTCCGACGGCCTGCCCGCGCAGGACCCGGCGGTGCGCCGCGCACTCGTGCAGGCACTCGACCTCGCCCAGGTCGGCAAGGTGCTGACCAGCGGCAAGGGCAGGCCGTCGAAGAGCGTGGTGACGGTCGAACCGCGGCCCTGCACCGGCGACAACGTCGGCTCGAACCTCCCGCCGCACGACCAGGCGGCCGCCGAGCGGGCACTGGCCGCCGCGGGCTGGTCCAAGAACGGGAAACCGTTGCAGATCAGGCTGTTGCAGCCGACCGTCCTCGGTCCGACGTTCACCGCGGCCGCCGAGCTGATCCAGCAGGCGTGGCAGGCCATCGGGGTGCAGGTGAGCATCCAGCCGGTCGACGCGGCCGGGCTCAACCAGGCGCTGTTCGGCACGGGCGCGTGGGACGTGTCGATGGCGCCGGTGACGCTCGCGCTGCCCAGCCAGCTGGTGTCGTTCGCGTCCGGCCCGGTGCCGCCGCAGGGCGTGAACTTCGGGCACGTCCGCAACGCCGAGTTCGAGGAGCAGTCGAAGCAGGCCGCGACGATGCCCGGCTCGACCGGCTGCGAGCACTGGAACAAGGCGGAGGCCGCGCTGGTCAAGTCCCTCGACCTGCTGCCGTACGTGGACTCCGTGGTGCCGACGTTCGTCAAGGGCGCGAAGTTCACCATCAGCGACAACATCGACCCGGCGTCCATCCGGATGCTCGCGTCATGACGCAGGTCGCGCAAAGGGTGGCGGGCAGCTCCTGGCTGCCCTTCACCCGGCGCCGGGTGGTGCGGTTCCTGACCTCGCTGTGGGTGCTGGTGACCGCGGCGTTCCTGATGATCCACCTCATCCCCGGCGACCCCGTGCGCGAGGCATTGGGCATGACGGCGTCGCCCGACGTCGTCAACGCCCGCCGGGAAGCGTTGGGGCTCAACGACTCCCTGCTGACGCAGTACTGGCACTACCTCGGCGACCTGTTCTCCGGTGACTTCGGCACCTCGCTGGTCTCCGGCACACCCGTCGCGGACCTGATCGGCGACCGGCTGCCCGCGACCGTGCAGCTCGCGGTGACGGCGTTCCTCGTCGTGGTCGTCGTGGCGGTGCCGGTGGGCGTGGTGATGGCGGTGCTGACCAGGGGCGGTCGCCGTCGTGGCGCCGAGCTCGGGTTCACGTCCACCAGCGTGGTGCTGGCGGCGATTCCGGAGTTCCTGCTGGCGGTCGGCCTGGTCAGCCTCTTCGGGGTGACACTGGGCTTGTTCCCGGTGGCCGGACGGGACGCTCCCGGCGCCTCGGTGCTGCCGGTGCTGGCGCTGGCGATCGGACCGGCGGCGGTGCTGGCCCGGATCGTCCGGGTCGAGCTGCTTTCGGTGCTGGGAAACGACTTCGTGCGTACCGCGCGGGCCAAGCGGTTGCCCGCACGGCTTGTGTACGTGCGACACGCGCTGCCGAACGCGTTGACCGCGACTTTGACTCTCGGCGCGATGATGCTCGCGAGCCTGGTCGCCGGGACCGTGCTGGTGGAGAACGTGTTCGCGTGGCCCGGGCTGGGTTCCACGATCGTCGGGTCGATCCAGCAGAAGGACTACCCGGCGGTGCAAGGGATCGTGCTGGTCTACGGCACGGGCGTGTTGCTGGTGAACCTCGCTGTCGACGTGGTGCTGGCGCTGCTGGATCCGCGTTCGACGATCAAGGAGGCCTGATGCGCGGGTCGCTCGCACCGCCCCACAACACGACCAGGGAGGCGTACTGCGCCGACCCACCGCCCTCCGTCCCCAGGCCGGCGCCGACGATCGAGGAGGCGTGATGCGTGTACCACCCGCCCTCCGCACCCCCGTAGGCGCGGCCTCGGGAGCGTTGCTGTTCCTGTTGGCGCTACTGGCTGTCTTCGCGCCGGTGCTCTGGGGCTCGCAAGCCGACGCGATCGACACCGACGCGCTCCAGCAGGGCTCGTCCACCGGTCACCTGCTCGGCACGGACGCGCTCGGCCGCGACATCTTCCACCGGGTGCTGGTGGCGACCCGGCTCACGCTCGGACTCGCCTTGCTGGCCACGATCGTCGGCGTCACCACTGGCCTGGTGCTGGGCTCGCTGCCGTCGGTGCTGCCGCGCTGGGCAGGCAGGATCGTGACGTCCGCGGTGAACATCGCTGTCGCGTTCCCGGGGCTGCTGCTGGCGTTGTTCTTCGCGGTGATCTTCGGGACCGGCACGGTCGGCGCGGTGCTGGCCATCGCGTTCGCGATCACGCCGTCGTTCGCCCGGCTCACCCAGACCCTCACGGCGTCCATCAGCGGCCGTGACTTCATCGCGGCGGCACGGGTGTGCGGGGTGGGACGGTTCCGGTTGCTGCTGCGGCACATCCTGCCGAACATCGCCGAACCGCTCGTGATCAACGCGACCCTCGCCGCCGGGAGCGCGCTGACCGCGTTCGCCGGGCTGTCGTTCCTCGGCATCGGTGTGCAGGCACCTTCCTACGACTGGGGAAGGCTGCTCGGTGAGGGCCTGAACCGGATCTACATCTCCCCCGCGCCCGCGCTGGGTCCGGCGGTGGCGGTGGTGCTGGCCGGACTGGCGTTCAACCTGTTCGGTGAGGCCGCGGCATCTGCGGCGGGTCATCGGCAGTCTGTCCGGAAAGCGCCCAAACCGATGTCCACTGTGGACTTGCCGGGCGGCGAAGGCTTGCTGGACGTCCAGAACCTGCGGGTGTCCTTCCCCGGCGCCACCGGGTGGATCACGCCGGTGCGCGGGGTGTCGTTCACGGTCGGGCATGGCGAGATGATCGGGGTGGTCGGCGAGTCGGGCTCGGGCAAGAGCCTGACCGCGCTGGCCGTGTCCAGGCTGGTCGAGCACCCCGGCGTCGTGACGGCTGATCGGCTGGAGTTCGCCGGGAAGCCGCTGGCCAGGACCACGCAACGGGAGCTGGGCACGTCGCTGGCGATGGTGTTCCAGGACCCGATGACCTCGTTCAACCCGACGCGCCGGATCGGCCGGCAGCTCGCCGAGGTGTCCGAGGTGCACCAGGGGATGTCGCGCAAGTCGGCATCGGAACGAGTGGTGGACCGGCTGAAAGCCGTGCGGATTCCGGACGCGGGAAGGCGTGCCCGGCAGTACCCGCACGAGTTCTCCGGAGGTATGCGGCAGCGGGCCATGATCGCGATGGGCCTGATGGGCGAGCCGCGGCTGGTGATCGCCGACGAGCCGACCACCGCGCTGGAC
>NZ_JBEXPJ010000158.1:0-21443 GCF_040611995.1 Lentzea sp. NPDC006480 | reverse complement strand
CCCCGACCGCTGCCCGTGGCGCGGCCGTGCCGGTGGCGTGCATGACCCGGCCGTAGAGCGCGCCCTGTACAGGCGGCTCCACGGCCGGAGTCGTCGGCTCCGCGCCTTCGTATCTCGGCGTTGGCACCGTGCACGCCGTCAGCATCAACACCAGCAGAATCCCCCAGAAACGCATGGGCGGACCGTAGCGAGGAATGCGGCCGGGCGAGTCATGATCCGAGATGTTCGAGCGTCGCGGCCAGAGCCTTGACGCCTTCGTCGACATCGGACTGCTCGGCGAACTCCTCCGGCGCGTGACTCACGCCGGTGGGGTTGCGCACGAACAGCATCGCGGTCGGCACGTGCGCGGCGAGGATGCCCGCGTCGTGACCCGCACCGGTCGGCAGTGCCGGAACGCCGCCGAGCGCTCCGGCGATGTCGTCTCTCAGCTGGGTGTCGAAGTACACCGTGTCGCCGTACGACTCCTCGGTGATCCTGAGTTCGCACCCCTCCTCCTCGGCGGCTTGGTGTGCTGCCTCGGAGATCTCGGCGACCATCGCGCGGGTGCGCTCGTCGTCGGTGTCGCGCGCGTCCAGCCAGACGTCCACAGTGGACGCGATGACGTTGGTGCCGCCGGGGTTGGGAACGAGCCTGCCGACCGTCGCCCGGCCACCTCCGCGGGCCGCTTTCCGGGCTGCGAGTACGAGTTGCGACGCCGGGAGCATGGGGTCTCTCCGGTCTTCGATCAACGTGGCGCCGGCGTGGTTGCCCTCGCCCGCGAACGTGAACCGCCACCGGCCGTGCGCCAGGATGCTGCTCGCGACGCCGACCGGGACCGTCAGGCCACGGCCCTGCTCGACGTGGAGCTCGACGAACTGGCCGATCCTGTTGAGGGTTCTGGTGTCCTTGCCCGCCAGGTCCGGGTCGTAGCCCGCGGCCTTCATCGCCTCGGCCAGCGTGATGCCGTCCGGGTCCTTGAGGTTGAGGGCCTTGTCCGCGTCGATGGCACCGGTGAGGAGCCGGGACCCGAGGCACGCGACGCCGAACCGGCCGCCTTCCTCCTCGGCGAAGACCGCGATGGCGAACGGCCTGTTCGGCGTGAACCCCTTGGCCTGCAGGAGATCCACGGCCTGCAGGGAGCTGGTCACGCCGAGCGGGCCGTCGAACGCGCCACCGCCGGGAACCGAGTCCAGGTGGCTGCCGGTGACGAGCGCGTTGTCGCCACGCTCACCCCACCACGCCCAGAGGTTGCCGTTCTGGTCGGTCTCGACGTTCAGGCCGCGCTTGACGGCCTGCTCGACGAACCAGTGCCGGAGCTCCAGCTCGGGCTTGGCGTAACCGTGGCGGGAGTAGCCGCCGCGTTTGGGGTCCCGCCCGACGTCCGCGATCTGCTCCAGCATCAAGCCACCACCGGCAGGCTCACGCAGGGGTCCCCTCCAGGGGGTCCCCCGATTTCAATTGTCCCAGCGAGGTCTGACAATTCTCAGCCCTCCATCGGGATGCGCACGCCCTTGTCGGCGGCCACGGACTTGGCCTCGTCGTACCCGGCGTCCACGTGCCGGATGACACCCATGC
Organism: Lentzea sp. NPDC006480; assembly: GCF_040611995.1. NCBI lineage: Bacteria > Bacillati > Actinomycetota > Actinomycetes > Pseudonocardiales > Pseudonocardiaceae > Lentzea > Lentzea sp. NPDC006480. Next base: position 19,889 of record NZ_JBEXPJ010000158.1, on the reverse strand, counting down.
CGGGGTCGTTGGTCAGCACGCGCTCGATCTTCCGCGCGGCCAGCTCGGTGCCGTCCGCGACCGTCACCTGACCGGCGTGGATCGACCGGCCGATGCCGACGCCACCACCGTGGTGGATCGACACCCAGGTCGCGCCAGAAGCCGTGTTGACCAGCGCGTTGAGCAGCGGCCAGTCAGCGATCGCGTCGGAACCGTCGGCCATCGCCTCGGTCTCGCGGTACGGCGAGGCCACCGAGCCGCAGTCGAGGTGGTCGCGACCGATCACGATCGGCGCGGACAGCTCGCCCGACGCCACCATCTCGTTGAACTTGAGTCCGGCGAGGTGCCGCTCGCCGTAGCCGAGCCAGCAGATGCGCGCGGGCAGGCCCTGGAACTCGACGCGCTCACCGGCCATCTTGATCCACCGGTGCAGCTGCTCGTTCTCCGGGAAGAGCTCGAGGATCGCGGCGTCGGTCTTGGCGATGTCGGCCGGGTCGCCGGACAGCGCTGCCCAGCGGAACGGGCCCTTGCCCTCGCAGAACAGCGGCCGGATGTACGCGGGCACGAAGCCGGGGAAGGCGAACGCGCGGTCGTAGCCGCCGAGCTGGGCCTCGCCGCGGATCGAGTTGCCGTAGTCGAACACCTCGGCGCCGCGGTCCATGAAACCGACCATCGCCTCGACGTGCGCGGCCATCGACTTGCGCGCCCGGTCGGTGAACTCCTCCGGCTTCGCGGCGGCATACGACGCCCAGTCCTCCAACGCCACGCCCACAGGCAGGTACGCCAACGGGTCGTGCGCGGAGGTCTGGTCCGTCACGATGTCGACGGCGACCTCGCGCCGCAGCAGCTCCGGCAGGATCTCGGCCGCGTTGCCCACGACACCAACGGAAACGGCCTCGCCGGCGGCCTTCGCGGCCAGCACGCGCTCGATCGCGGAGTCCAGGTCAGCCGCGATCTCGTCCAGGTAGCGAGTCTCCAGCCGACGCTGTGCCCGGTGCGGGTCGACCTCGATGCAGAGCGCGACGCCCTCGTTCATCGTCACGGCGAGAGGCTGCGCGCCACCCATGCCGCCGAGTCCGGCCGTCACCGTCAGAGTGCCGCGCAACGTGCCACCGAACCGCTTCGTGGCGACGGCGGCGAACGTCTCGAACGTGCCCTGCAGGATGCCCTGGGTGCCGATGTAGATCCACGAACCCGCGGTCATCTGCCCGTACATCGTGAGGCCCTCGGCCTCCAGGCGGCGGAACTCCGGCCAGTTCGCCCAGTCCGGCACCAGGTTCGAGTTCGCGATGAGCACGCGCGGCGCCCACTCGTTCGTGCGCATGACGCCCACCGGACGGCCGGACTGCACGAGCAGCGTCTCGTCGGCTTCGAGGTTCGCGAGCTCGCGGGAGATCGCGTCGAACGACGGCCAGTCGCGCGCGGCCTTGCCCGTGCCGCCGTAGACGACCAGGTCCTCGGGGCGCTCGGCGACGTCGGGGTCGAGGTTGTTGTGGAACATCCGCAGTGCGGCCTCGGTCGACCAGTTCTTCGCGGTCAGCTCGGTGCCTCGGTCAGCGCGAACGACGTTCTGTGCGTCCTTCATCTACAGAGCTCCACTTCGAATCAGGGCCTCGGCGGCGGCGATCTCGGGTGCGAGGTGGCGGTCGGGACCGGGTCCCTGGACCGTCTCGCGCAACTTCGCCACGGCGGCAGCCGTCGCGGGGGCGGGCTTGAGGGGCGCGCGCAGATCCAAAGCACGCGCGGCGGTGAGCAGTTCGATGGCCAGCACGGTGGTGAGACCGTCGACGGCCCTGCGCAGCTTGCGGGCAGCGGACCAGCCCATCGACACGTGGTCCTCCTGCATCGCGGAGGACGGGATCGAGTCGACGGACGCCGGCACCGCGAGCCGCTTGAGCTCGGACACGATCGCCGCCTGGGTGTACTGGGCGATCATGTGGCCGGAGTCGACGCCGGGGTCGTCGGCGAGGAACGGCGGCAGGCCGTGCGAGCGCGAGACGTCGAGCATGCGGTCGGTGCGGCGTTCGGCGATCGAGGCCACGTCCGCGAGCGGGATGGCCAGGAAGTCCAGCGCGTAGGCGACGGGCGCGCCGTGGAAGTTGCCGTTCGACTCGACCCGGCCGTCCGCCAGCACCACGGGGTTGTCGATCACGGACGACAGCTCGCGGTCGGCCACCGTCGCCGCGTACGCCACGGTGTCGCGGGCCGCGCCGTGCACCTGCGGGGAGCAGCGCAGCGAGTACGCGTCCTGCACGCGGGTGCAGTCCGGGCCGCGGTGCGAGGCGACGATCTCGGAGTCTCGCAAGAATGCGAGCATCCGAGCAGCTGACAGGTTCTGGCCGGGGTGCGGGCGCAGCGCGTGCAGCTCCGGCTCGAAGACGCGGTCGGTGCCGAGCAGCGCCTCGACGCTCATCGCGGCGGTGAGGTCGGCGATGTCGAGCAGTTTGGTCAGGTCGGCGATCGCGAGCGACAGCATGCCGAGCATGCCGTCGGTGCCGTTGATCAGCGCGAGGCCTTCCTTCTCGGCCAGCTGCACGGGTTCGATGCCGGCTTCCGCCAGTGCCTCGGCGGCGGGAACGAGCTCGTCGCGGGCGTTGCGGACCATGCCCTCGCCCATCAACGCCAGCGCGCTGGCGGAGAGCGGTGCCAGGTCACCGGAGCAGCCCAGCGAGCCGAACTCGTGCACCACGGGGGTGATGCCGGCGTTCAGCATGCCCGCCATTGCGTCCACAGTGGACAGCCGGACGCCGGTGTGGCCGGTCGCGAGGGTGCGCAGCCGCAGCAGCATCAGCGCCCGCACGACCTCCCGCTCGACCTCGGGACCGGAGCCGGCGGCGTGGCTGCGGATCAGCGACCGCTGCAGCTGGGCACGGCGGTCCGGCGGGATGTGCCGGACGGCGAGCGCGCCGAACCCGGTCGAGACGCCGTAGGTGGGGCGTTCGGCCGTGGCGAGCTGTTCGATGTGGCCGCGGGCGGTGGTGACCGCCTCACGGGCCGCCTCGGTGATCTCCACCGGGGCGCCGTCGCGGGCGACGGCATGAACGTCCTCGAGGGTCAGAGGCTTCGGACCCAGCTCCACCGGTTGTCGCATGCAGACATCACAGCGCTCCGGGGCCGACTCAGCGACCCCGGAGCGCGGATGCGTGTCTGGGATGCCAGACAGCGGGCCTAGAGAGGCTTGCCGATCCAGCTCGTGTCAGGAGAGTCCACGAGCTCGACCTTGTTCACCGCTTCCAGCACGGTGTCGCTGTACGACTCCGCGGTCGCCCAGATCCACACGGAACCGTCGAACACCGCCACGCCGTTGTCGGCGCGAAGGCCCTGCCTGCCGCGGACCGCGATCTGCTGCGTCTGACCGAGGAGCTGCGGCGCCGTCGTCCCGACGTGCACGCTGACCTGGTTCTTCCAGTTCGTCATCGCTTCCCACGTGTCCGCCGCGGTGCCCCACATGTGGTCGGCGAACCTGCCGTCGAGCTTGAACGGCGGCTTGTACGCGATCTTGGCGTCGGCGCGCACGGATTCGGCGACCTGCAGCGCGACCGCCTGCACGTCGTCCACTCCGCGCACCTCGACGCTGAGGATGTCCTGCGCCTTCCACACCACGCGGGCGGTCGAGCCCGGCGACTGGCCCTGGCCGGTCCGCACCCAAGCCTTGAGGCCGCGGACGGTCGCCTCGCTCCAGCCGGAGCTGACGTCCGGCATCTCCGCGCTGGTGCCGATGACCACGGTCGGGCGGCCGTCGGTGAACGGGTAGCCCTGGTCGCCCTTCGGCACCCACACGCGGGAGACCTGGTCGTTCGTGCCGCGGAAGTTCTCGACGAAGCCGTTCGGCAGCCAGTGCGGCGCGTATTTGAGCGCGACGGCCTGGCCGTTGCCCGGCATGAGCACGGCGGCCGCGTCGTTGCCCTTCGGGGGTGCGTACCGGTCGCTCGCGATGACGCCCGCGAAGATCAGGACCGCGACGGCGGCCATGCCGGCGGTGGCGATCATGAAGACGTTGCGGTGCCGCTTGCGCTTGCGCCGCAGCGCGTTCAACGTCGGCCCCGGATGCGGGGTGCGTTCGGCGAGCTTGCCGAGCGCGTCCTTGACGAGCTGTTCGGTGTCGTTCACGACAGGCCCTCCCCGAGCCGCAACCCGACACCAGCGGGCTCCGGCGTGTGGTCCAGGCGGAGTGTGGCCAGCGCACGCGAGATGTGGCTGCGCACGGTTCCCTCGGCACAACCGAGCATCTGTGCGATCTCCGAGTCCTCGTAGTTCTCGTAGTAGCGGAGCACGATCGCGGCCCGCTGTTTGCGGGGCAGCTTGGCGATCCGCTGCAACATTGCTTCCCGCTCGTCGTAGTGGTGCGTCGTGTCTCCGACGGGCGGGGTGACGGACTCCAGCGTCGTCATGCAGAGGGCGACGTCCTTCGCAGCCCTGCGGCGGCGCCACGAGAGGTACTCGTTGGTCACCATGCGCTTGACGTAGGCGTTGGGGAGGTCGACTGAACCGATGCGATCCCACTTCTGCTGCGCGCGCAGCAGCACTTCCTGGACCACGTCCTGGGCCAGGTGCGGGTCACACGTGAGCACGGTGGCATAGCGCAGCAACGGGGTCACCTGTTCTGCCACGAAGTCATCGAAACTCGGTGTCAATCCCGACCCCCTTCAAAACCGTCACGCCACTCCAACGCACGTGCGGGCTGTTCTGTTGAGTGTGCACTGATGGAGGAACGGCGTGGGGTGCATCACGTGGGAAAATCACTGTTGTGGGCAGCAGCAGTGACGTTCCCGCACTGCGACGCGGACTCGCGGTGCTGCGGTTGCTGGCGGGCAGACCGGGACCGGTCTCCGCGGCGTCAGTGGCGCGCGAGCTGAATCTGCCCAGGTCAACGACGTATCACCTGTTGTCGGAGCTGACCGAGGCCGGCTTCGCGACGCACTTCCCGGAGGAGAAGCGGTACGGCCTGGGCGTCGCCTCCTTCGAACTCGGCTCGGCGTATCTGCGGCACGACCCGCTGGAGCGCCTGGCCCGGCCGTTGCTGCGCAAGCTCGCGGACCGGATGGAGAAGGTCGCGCATCTGGGCGTCCTGCACGGTGCCGAGGCCCTGTACCTGGTGCGGGAGCAGCCCCGGCAACCGCAGACGATCGTGTCCGACGTCGGTGTCCGGTTGCCCGCGCACCTGACCGCGTCCGGGCGCGCGATGCTGGCGCACGTACCTCCGGCACAGGTCAGAGCCCTGTTCCCGTCGGTCGCCTCGTTCGTGGACCGAACCGGCCGGGGACCGCACAACCTGCCTGCGCTGCGCCGGTTGCTCACCAACGAGCGCCGTCAGGGCTGGGCGGTCGAGGACGGCTTCGTGACCGCGGGGTTCGCGTCGGTGGCGGCGCCGGTGTTCGACCACGGCGAGCGGCCGATCGCGGCCATCACGCTGACGTTCCGCCACCTCTGCGACACCCCGTGCGGCCAGACGTGGCCCGAGCTGGCCAAAGAGGTGCGCAAGGCGGCCGATGAGCTGACCACGCGCATCGGCGGGCACGTCGTCACTTAGTAGCCATATACATAGTAGCCATGTACCGTATCCGCCATGAGCAGTGCGGAGTTCTCAGCTGGGCACCTCGTGTGGCGACTGGCGATGAAGTGGCGGGTTGCCGTTGACCGCGCGTTGGACCCCCTCGGGCTGACGCACGCGCAGTACGTCGTGCTGGCTTCCTTGTTGGCTTTGGACCGTCCGTCGCAACGCGAACTGGCCGACCACACGGGCCTTGAGGCGCTGTACGTCTCGAAGCTGGCGCGCGCACTCGAATCCTCGGGGTTCATCTCGCGCGCACGGGATGCCGTCGACACACGCACTGTGCGGCTGTCGCTGACCGCGCATGGACGTACGACGGTTGAGCCCGCCGTGGCGCTGGTCAGCTCGTTGCTGGACCGGTTGCTGGAGCCGCTGGGTGACCGCGCCGACGCCTTCTCCCGCGAGCTCGTCGCGCTGCTCGCCGTCTCGCTTGACTAGAGGAGTCCCGATGCCTTCCATCCCAGTCCTCGACTCGACCATGCACTACTCGTCGTCCGGCTCCGCGCCGTTCGTGTTCCTGCACGGCAACCCGGGCTCATCGCACTCCTGGCGCAACGTGCTGCCGGAGCTGGGCGGCCTGGCACCTGACCTGATCGGCATGGGCCGCTCCGGCAAGCCGGACATCGCGTACTCGTTCGCCGACCACGCCCGCCACCTCGACGCGTGGTTCGACGCCTTGGGTCTGGACCGCGTGGTGCTCGTCGGCCACGACTGGGGCGGCGCGCTGGCCTTCGACTGGGCCGCTCGGCATCCCTCGCGCGTTGCCGGTATCGCGTTCTTCGAGACGATCGTGAAGCCGATGACCGGTTCCGAACTCCCGTCGCCCGCCCAGGAACGGCTGCGCAGGTTCCGCGCTGCCGAGTCGCTGGACGACGACGGGTTCGTGCGCCAGGCGTACACCGGCGGTGTGCGCACGCCCGTGTCGGACGAGGACATGGCCGCGTATCTGGCGCCGTTCCCCGACACGTCCAGCCGACGGCCGGTGCTCGCGTGGGCGCGGCAGATGCCGTTCGACGGCGAGCCTGCCGAACTGATCCAGCGCATCGAGGCCTACGACGCGTGGCTGGCCGAGTCGCAGGTGCCCAAGTTGCTGCTCACCTTCGAGGGCTCGCCGACGTTGCTGATCGGACCACAGTTGCGCACTTGGTGCGAGCGGAACATCGCCGCGCTGGACGTCGTTTCCGTTGGTGAGGCAGGACATCACGCGCAGGAGGACCGGCCGAAGGAGATCGCCGCCGAGGTCGCCGCTTGGGCGGAGCGCCACGGCCTGATTGCATAGCGCGCATGGGGGTAACAATCGAGGAGCTGGATTTCGCGCAGGCGTCGGAGGAAGACCGGCGCGGCCTGTACGACGTCCGATCAGCCTGGACCGAGGTACCACTGGTGCCGTACGACGCCTTTGCCGCTCACTGCTCGGTACGCCGCCCGCGGGTTCCGGGTCGTCACCTCCATGACGAGTCAACGGCTGGCGCTCGCCGAGCTGCCGGAGGTCGCCGAGCTGCCACCCGGTTATGAACTGGTCACGTGGAAAGGCGCGGTACCGGAGGAGTTCATCGAGGCGTACGTCAAGGGGCTCAACGCGGTCGCGGACGCGCCGTTCCGCGAAACCGCCCTCGACCACGCGTACAACACAGTCGAGAGCGTCCGGGAAGACACGGCCGACCGGTGGGTCGTTCTCCTGCTGCACGAAGGCGAAGTCGCCGGTGTCACGGTGGTCGAACAGGACCCCGCGGTGGCGAGCGCGGCCGAGCAGCTGCACACCGTCGTGCTGCCGGCGCATCGCGGCAAGGGACTGGGCCGGCTGATCAAGGCGCGGATGCTGCACGACCTGACCGGCGTCGAAGAGATCCACACGCGCACCAGCAGCGACAACGAACACATGCTCCGCGTCAACCACTCACTCGGTTACACAGACATCGACACCTACCTGGCCGTACAAGCAAAAACCGCTGACCTTCAGCCGTAAAACGACTGCGGGTCAGCGGTTTTCAGAACTCGATCAGATGCCCGCGGAGGCGAGCCACTCCTTGGCGACCTTCTCCGGCTCCGGCTTGTCCGGCGCCGACAGCTTCTGGTTCAGGTCCAGCAGCGTCTTCGTGTCGATCTTCTTCGCGATGGCGTTGAGGGTGTCGCGAACCTGCTGCGACGCCTTCTTCTCGTTGACCAGCGGCAGCACGTTCTGCGCGGCGAACACGTTCTTCGGGTCTTCCAGCACCACGAACTCGTTCGCCTTGATCGCGGCGTCCGTCGTGAACAGGTCGGCCGCCTGCACCGTGTTGTCCTTGAGGCCCGCGACGGTCAGCGGGCCGCCGACGTCGAGCGACTTGAACTGCTTGAACTCGCAGGAGTACTTGGCCTTCAGGCCGGGCAGGCCGTCGGGGCGGTTCTGGAACTCCGCCGGGCCGCCGAAGACGAGGTCCTTGCAGTACGGGACGAGGTCGTCGATCGACTTGAGGCTGTACTGCGCCGCGATCTGCTTGGTGACGACGACCGCGTCCTTGTCCTCCGCGGAGGACTTGTCGAGCACGGTCAGGCCCTGCGGCAGCGACTTCTTCAGCGCCGTGTAGACCTCGTCGGAGCTGACTTCCTGGGCTTCCTTGTTGACGTGCTTGAGAAGCACGCCGCTGTACTCCGGGATCAGGTCGATCGAGCCGTCCTGCACACCCTTGAAGTACAGCTCGCGGTTGCCGATGTTCAGCCTCTTGGAGACCTTGACGCCCTTGGCCGCCAACGCTTGGGCGTAGATCTCGGCCAGCACGGTCGACTCCGGGAAGTTGGCGGAGCCCACGACGATCGTGTCCGTCGGGGCCGGGTTGTTGTTGCCGCCCTGCAACGGGTCACCGCCGCACGCCGACAAGAGCATCACGGCAGCGACAGCCGTGGCGATGCGCTTCATTTCGTTCCTCCGGTTCCCACTGGACGCAGCCCTGGCGAGACCGTCAGCCGTTGCAGGCCGGCGAACCCCAGGTCGACGAGAACGGCGAGCAGTGCCACGAGCACCGCGCCGGCGAGCATCTGTCCGAACTCCTGCAGGGCGAGGCCGTCGAAGACGAACCTGCCCAGACCACCGGCGCCGGTGTAGGCGGCGATGGTGGCGGTCGCGACCACTTGCAGTGCGGCGCCGCGGAAACCGCCGAAGATCAACGGAAGCGCGTTCGGGATCTCCACCTGGAGCAGCACTCCCGACTCGCGCATGCCGACGCCTCGGGCCGCGTCGACGGTCACCGGGTCCACCGCGCGGATGCCCGCGTAGGTGCCCGCCATGATCGGCGGAATCGCCAGCAGCACCAGCGCGACGTACACCGGGAAGTCACCGAGACCCGCCCACAGCACCACGAGGATCAGCACCGCGGTGGTCGGCAGCGCGCGCAGCACGTTCGAGAGCCCGACGATCAGGAACCCGCCTTTGCCGGTGTGGCCGACGAAAGCGCCCAGCGGGATCGCGATCACCGCGGCTATCACCAGGGTCAGCAGCGTGTAGCCGAGATGTTCCAGCAGCCGCACCGGGATCCCGGTCGGGCCGGACCAGTGCGCGGGTTCGAAGAGCCAGCCGCCCATTCAGCTCACCTCCCCGCCCTTGCCCACGGCGTGAGCACTCGACCGATCAGCAACAGCAACCCGTCCGCCAGCGCCGCGACCACGACCGTCCCGATGAGACCCGCGAAGACCTTGGCGCTGTTGTCGGTCTGGTAGCCCTCGGTGAAGAGCTGCCCGTAGCCGCCGAGGCCGACGAGCGCGCCGACGCTCACCATGCTGATGTTCGACACCGTCGCGACCCGCAGACCCGCGATCGTCACGGGCAACGCCAGCGGGAAGTCGACCGTGAGGAACCGGCGCAGCGGCCGGAACCCCATCGCGTTCGCAGCGGCGGTGACGTGCCCCGGCACCGCCGACAGCGCGTCGGCGACCGAGCGGACCATCAGCGCGACCGTGTAGATGGTCAGCGGCACGATGACGTTGATCTCGTCGAGGATCTTCACGCCGAGCAGCACCGGGGTGATCACGATCAGCGCGATGGACGGGATCGTGAACAGGATGTTGGCCAGCGGGAAGAGGATCGCGCGCGCCGTGGCCGACCGGCTCGCCACCCACCCCAGCGGGATGGACAGCACGAACCCGATCAGCACCGGCACGACGGAGAGCCGGAGGTGCACCACGGTGACTTCCCAGAACCTTTCCCAGTTCTCGAAAATCCAGGTCACTTCGGGACCTCACCCGCCGCGCGGGCCTTCGCGAGGGCCTTGATCACGTCGTCCGCCTTGACCACACCGGTCACCGCGCCCTGGTCGTCGACCACCACGCCGAGCGCGGACGGCGAGCTGAGCGCCGCGTCCAGCGCACCGCGCAGGGTGCCGCCGTCGTAGAGCGAACCCCCGGAGATGAGGTGCTGGTCGCCGACCTCGACCTCACCGTCCACACCGGACAGCCAGCCCTTGGGGCGGTTCGCGTCGTCGACGACGAGCGTCCAGTCCGTGACGGTGACCCGCTCACCGAGCTTGGCGGTGGTGATGGGGTGCACGGGCACGTCGGCGTGCAGGAACGTGAGCGTGCGGTAGCCGCGGTCCCTGCCGACGAACGACGCCACGAAGTCGTTGGCGGGAGCGGCCAGCAGTTCTGTCGGCTTCGCGTACTGCGCGAGGTGCCCGCCCGTCTGGAACACCGCGACGCGCTCGCCGAGCTTCAGCGCCTCGTCGATGTCGTGCGTGACGAACACGATCGTCTTGTCGAGTTCCGCCTGCAGGCGAAGGAGTTCGTTCTGCAGGTCTTCCCGGACGACGGGGTCGACCGCGCTGAACGGCTCGTCCATCAGCAACACCGGCGGGTCGGCCGCCAACGCCCGGGCGACGCCCACGCGTTGCTGCTGACCGCCGGACAGCTGAGCCGGGTACCGCTTGCCGAACGCCGGGTCGAGCCCGACGATCTCCAGCAGCTCGGCCGCACGGGTGCGCGCCTTGCGTTTGTCCCAACCGGACAGCAGCGGCACGGTCGCGACGTTGTCCAGCACGGTCCGGTGCGGGAACAGCCCGGCCTGCTGGATGACATAGCCGATGCCGCGGCGCAGCGTCGGCGGGTCGACGGACAGGACGTCCTTGCCGTCCACCAGGATCGTGCCCGACGTCGGGTCGATCATGCGGTTGACCATGCGCAGCGACGTCGTCTTGCCGCAGCCGGAAGGACCGACGAACACCGTGATGGTGCCCGCCTCGACCGTGAGGTCGAGCTCGTCGACAGCGATGGTCCCGTCCTCGAACCGCTTGGTGACGGCCCGGAACTCGATCACCCTTCGGATCCCTCCGGTCGTGACGGCCACCCCGTTTGGGCCGCCCTGGATGTAGATCCCAGAGACCTTAACTCGTTCGGCGTACCCCGGCACAGCGTTCCACCATGTGACTGGCCGTATGGTTTAGCGCTTGTGACGATCGACCAGGTTCGCCAGTTGGTGTCGGAGCGCGGGGTACACGCCCGCAAGCTCCGCGAAGTGTTGTCCCTGCTCAGCGAGGACTGGCACCCGCTGGCCGAGCTCGTGCGCCTGCCCGCCGTACCCCGCCGCACCGTCCAGGACCTGCTCAAGGCCCTCGGCGACGACGCGGAATCTTCAGACGATCGTTACCGCATCGCGCCCGGCGTCGTGGCCTCCTACCGGTCGGAGTTCGGCATCTCGGGCGTGCGCGACCACAACGACGTGCTGAGGCAGATCCTCGTCGACATCGCCGACGTCCCGGCGCCTTTGTCCTCGTTGGACCACGTGCAGGCGACCGCGGAGACGGCGCTGAACCGCGCGGTGTGGCTGGATTCCGCCTACGACCTCAAAGGCAAGCGTTTGCTGTGCCTCGGCGACCACGACCTGACGTCGCTCGCCGTCGCCGCCGTGAATCCTCACGTCTCAATTGCGGTCGTGGATCTGGACGAGCGGCTGCTGGAGTTCATCGACTCCCGAGCCTCGACTCGTGGCCTCGACATCCGAACCTTGCACTGCGACATGCGTTTCGGGCTGCCCCAGTCGGTTCTCGAGTCGTTCGACCTCGTGTTCAGCGACCCGCCCTACACGCCGGAGGGCATGGGCCTCTTCGCCGGACGGGCGGTCGAGGCGCTCAGCGACGTGTCCGACGGCCGGGTGCTGCTCGCCTACGGCTTCTCCGACCGCACGCCCGCGCTGGGGTTGAAGGTGCAGCAGGAACTGCAGAAGCTGGGCCTGGTGTTCGAGGCGATCCTGCCCGCGTTCCACCGGTTCGACGGCGCCCAGGCCATCGGATCGGCGGCCGACCTGTACGTGTGCCGGCCGACCGGGAGGCGTGCGGTGTCCGGCGGCACCCGGATCTACACGCACGGCGCGCAGTCCGTGGAGTCCTCGGGCCCGTCTCGCGAGGCCCTTGCCGCCCTGTCGGAACTGGCGCCACGACCGGAGTCCTCACCGCCGCCGAAGCCCCGCGCGGCCGGGTGGGCCGAGCCCGTCGGCAAGGGCGCGGCGTCGCTGGCCGTTGACCTGTCAGCGGATCCGGGACCGTGGCTGCTGCGCACTCTGCTCGCCTCGTCTCCTGCCCGGCTGGCCTGCCTGGTGCCGAACAACCATCCGGCCGTGTCGTCCGAAGCCGGGCAGAAGGAACTGCAGGAGCTGGTGCGGACGCGGTTCAAGCTGAAGTTCCTGCGCAACAACCCAGATGGCAAGACGACGATCGTCGTCGCCGATCAAGTGCTGACCGGCACGCTGTCATTGGGCGACCGCGCGATCCGCGAGGTCCTCATGAAGGCGCACGGCAAGCTGCGCAACGTGTGGCGCGAGGCGTTGATCACGGCGTCGCAGGGGGTGCTGACCAAGAAGCAGGCTGCGGAGATCGTCGACAACGCGCGAACGTCATCGGACGACCTCGAACTGCGGTTGATCGACCTGCCGAAGCACCGGATCGCGGCGTTGCTGCCGGAGATCTCAGCCAGCGCGCGGTATGTGGAGCGGCCCGAGAGCTAGCCTGGTTCGGTGGCATTCGATGCGCGCGTGTTCCAGATCCTCATCGCCTCACCGGGTGACGTGGAGGCGGAGCGGGACATCATCACCGAGGTCATCCACGAGTGGAACTACCTCAACTCCAGCGAGAAGAGCATCGTGCTGCTCCCGCTGCGCTATGAGACCCACTCCTCTCCCGAGTTGAATGAACGCCGGCAGGGCAGGATCAACCGTGAGGTCGTCGACCACTGCGACATGGCGGTCGGCGTGTTCTGGACGAGGCTGGGCACACCCACAGGGGATGCCGAGAGCGGAACGGCCGAGGAGATCCAGCGGGTCAGCGACGCGGGCAAACCGGTGATGCTCTACTTCTCCCGGGAGCCGATCGCCCCGGACGAGCTTGACCCCCAGGAGCTCCACAGGCTGCAGGAGTTCAGGAAGACTTTTCCGTCAGGCCAGGTCGAGGACTACGCAACGACCGCCGAGTTCCGCGACCAATTCGCTCGTCACCTGGCGTTGAAGGTGCGGGAGCTCGTGGCGCGGGACACTGGAGACGAGAACCGCGACACCGATCTTCCGCAGCACACCGGGCTGGAGCTGAGGCTCGCGGAAGGAGATCCGCTCACGCCCCTGTCAGCGGAGGCGTTGATCGAGGTGGACCAGATCGTCTGCGTGGACATCGACGACATCCCCGACTACCAGCCGAACCTCGCTCGGTTCCAGGTTGGCGACGTGGTCAACGCGTACGTGGTGCCAGAGACCGACGAGACGATCAGGTTCGCCGCCCCCGGTGCCCCAGGCCCGGATTACCACCGCGTGCTCGTAGGCCTCCATCTGGAACAGAACACGCACCGAGCGTTCCGGCTCGCGCTGGTCAACACCGAGATGGACGGCGTCGAGCACCTCCACCTCGACATCGTCGTCACGTCCAGCACCAGTGACAACCAATTCGTCCGCGCTGAGAGCCCGCGGCCCGCCCTTGCCCCAGTACCTGGAACGAGACCGGACACCGTCGTCCAGGCCCACACCATCAGTGTGTTGAACCTCTACGAGCCACCCCGCGATCAGTTCGTTGTGCTGAAGCAGGAAGGTCCGGGCAGCGCGCTGATGGAACTCGACGTGCCCGTCGTGCACGCGGGCCGGACGATGTTCTCCCGCAACGAGTTCTGGTTGAAGGTGACCAAGCCGTCGGTGGTGACCCTCGACGCCACGGCGTACTCGTCGAAGTCGGCGCCGTTCGCGATGCAGACCACGCTGGAGGTCAAGGTCAACCGCCGGGAGATGACCTGGAGGGAGATCGTCGCCGAGTACCAGACCGACTAACCAGCCCGGGGGATGTGCAGGGGTCCCAACGCCAGAACGGCGCGGAACTCCTTGGGCGGCACCGGACGCGAGAACAACCAGCCCTGGTACGCGTCCACCCCGACTCCGCGCAGCACGTGGAACTGCGTGGCCGTCTCGACACCCTCGGCCACGCACTTGCGCCCCATCGCGCGAGCCATGTCCACGACGGCACGTGCGACGGCGAAGTCCGAGGAGTCGTTGCCCACGCCGGAGACGAAGCGGCGGTCCACCTTGATGATCTGCGCGGGCAGGTCCTTCAGGCGGGCCAGCGACGAGTAGCCGGTGCCGAAGTCGTCGACGGCGAACTGCACGCCGCGCTTCACCAGTTCGTCCATCGACTGGCGGACGCGGGACGGCAGGTCGACGAACGCGGTCTCGACCAGTTCCAGCACCACGCGTTCCCACGGGACGCCGGACTCCATGATCGCGGTCGACACGATGTCGACGAACTCCGGATCGCCCGGCACCAGGCCCGCCAGGTTGATCGCCACCGACACCGGGCGGCCGTCGGGCGCGGGCCAGGTCGCGGCTTCCTTCAACGCCGTTCGCAGCACCCAGCGGTCGAGCTCGCGCATCAGGTCACCCTGTTCGGCGACCGGCAGGAACACGTCCGGCGGCAGCAGGCCGCGGTCCGGATGCGGCCAGCGCACCAGGGCCTCGGCGGTCAGCACGGCGCCGTCGACGCCCACGACCGGCTGGAAGTGCAACGCCAGCCCGTCGTGCTGCAGGGCATCGCGCAGCTGGCCTTCGAGGTGCACCTGGCGGTCCGCGGAAGCGATCAACGCCGCGGAGGCCAGCGAAACCCGCCCGGCACCGTTGCGCTTCGCCTCGAACATCGCCGCGTCGGCGAAACGAAGCAGGTCCGCACCGTTGGCCCGCGAACCGTTCGGCACGGCAGCACCGATGGAAGCCGAGACCCGAACCAGCTGTCCGTGCACCGGAACGGCAGTGCGCAACAACGAAGCGACCCGCGTGGCAAGAGCATCCACGCCACCAACGGAGTCGATGTCCTCGCAGATGATCACGTACTCGTCGCCGGACAGACGTGCCGCGGTGCAGCCGTCGGGCAAGCCGCCCTCAAGCCGCCGAGCCAGCGCCACCAGGAGTTCATCGCCAGCGTCGTGGCCCAGAGAGTCGTTGACGCGCTTGAAGTTGTCGATGTCGCAGAAGAACACGGCGACCTTGGACCGGCCGGGCCCGTCCAGCAGCTTGCCGAGCATCTCCTTGACCAGAGCGCGGTTCGGCAACCCGGTCAGCTCGTCGTGCGTCGCCTGGTGCCGCAACGCCTCGGCGGTCCGGCGCCTCTCCGTGATGTCCAGGAACACGATCAGCCAGAACCGGCGGCCGTCGTCCTGCACCGACAACGCGATGTGCAGCTCGCAGTAGACCTTCTCGCCGTCCGGGCGGACCAGGATCCGCTGCGGGATCTTCTGCGTGCGCTCGGCGGCCCACTGCAGACCTGGTGACGTGTCCTCGGGGTGCGTGAGCTGCTCGGCGGTCATGCCGCGCAGCTGCTCCAGCTCCATGCCCAGCAGGTCGCACAGCGCGTCGTTCGCGTCGACCAGCCGCTCGCCCTCGTCGAACAACCCGATGCCGACCGGCGTCACGGACACGAGATCCGTGAAGCGCTGCGAAGAACGCTTCATGCGAGCCTCGGCGGCGCGCTGTTCGGTCAGGTCCTGGGCGGTGCCGACGGCGAGCTGCTTGCCGTGCGCGTCACGCACGATCATGCCGTGGCAGCGGAAGATCCGGGTGGAGCCGTCGCGGCGCACCACGCGGTGCTCGCACTGCACGGCGACCTCGTCGACGGCGAGCTGCCGCCACAGGTCGTCGACCCAGCCGCGGTCCTCGGGGTGCACGAGGTCGAGATAGGTCTGGTAGCTGCCCAGGACGTCGGCCGGGATGCCGTAGAGCTCGCGCAGCATGTCCGACCAGACGACGTCGCCGGTCGCCGGGTTCCACTCCCACATGCCGAGGCGCGCTGCCTGTTGCGCGTCGGCCAGTCTTCGGCGGTCCTCGCGCATCTGGCGTTCCAGAGCACGTGCTTCGGTGACGTCCTGGATGGTGCCGTGGTAGCGCTCCACCCGGCCGGAAGGCGAGATCTCGGCGCGCACGCGGCAGATGTAGACGCGGTCGCCGATCTCGCTGCGGACCTCGATCTCGATCGGGGCGTCGTCGGCGGTGTGCAGCAGCTGGTGCCGGATCTCCTTGACGGCTTCGCGGTCGTCCGGGTGCACGCCGCTCAGGAGGTCGTCGTCCGGGGTCATGCCGAGCTCGGCGTACATCTCCAGCAGCACCTCGCTGCGGTGCACCGCGCGCGTTCCGGTCTCGTACGCCCAGCTGCCGATGCGGGCGATGCGCTGGGCTTCGAGCAGCCGCGCGCGTTCCTGCGCGAGCTCGGTGGCCGCGCGCTTGGACTCGGTGATGTCACGGATGTAGCCGGTGATCTTGTCGAGCTGGCCGTCGTCGAGCAGACGAGCCTCGGCGACACCGCGGATCCACCGCAGCTGGCCGTCGGGCCGCACGATCCGGTACTCGATGTCGATCGGGTCGCCGGTGATCTCGCGGCCCTGCCAGTACGACTCGACGTAGTGGTAGTCGTCCGGGTGCACCACGTCCAGGACGGCCTGGGCGCCGGGCACGACCGCACCGCGTTCGACGCCGAGAAGTTCGTAGTGGGTGTCCGACCAGACGGTCAGGCCGGTCTCCGGGTCGTACTCCCACGAGCCCAGCTCCGCGACCCGCTGGACCTTGCGCAGCCGGCGCTGCTCGTCGCGCAACGCGTCGGCGGCCGAGGCGAGGTCGGAGACGTCGATCAGCAGAACGGCCTGCAGGCCGGTACCGGGAACGGCGTGCCTCGCGACGCGCACCGGCAGCTCGGAGCCGTCGCGGCGCAACAACCGCAGGTCAGCCTGGTTGCCGAGGAGCAGCTCACCCAGCGGGTGCCCGACGAGGTCGTCGGCTCCCTGCGCGCCGGCCAGCTCCACCGCAGCGGGGTTCGCCTGCATGACGACACCCTTGATGTCCACGAGCAACGACGGCGCGTCGGGCAGGGTCAGCCCGTCCAACGTCACCGGAGGCTTGCCAGCCGTCCGTGCACGGCCGTTCACCACCGTCGCGCGTCCTACCCACTTGGGCACCGGCCCACCCTCTCCCGCATTCGCCGCCCGCGGCAATTCGGGTGGACACGACAACGGCACCCGAACGGCGGCAAACACGAACCCTCTCCTCGGGTGAACACCCGAGGAGAGGGACGGTAGCGCTTCGGAGCGTCATCGCCCACCCCTGCACGGGTTAACGAAAAGCCACGTTCGTGGTTCCGGTACCCGGTACTTGCAAATGGGTGGCGAATATCCGGGCTGAATCAGGCCACGCCGTCGGCCTTTGCCGCGACCGCGACAGCCGCCGCGACCTCGGGTCCGACCCGCGGGTCCAGTGCGGATGGAACAATTCGGTCTGGGCCCAAATCATCTTTCGCAACGGCCAGAATGGCATCGGCGGCCGCGAGTTTCATGCCCTCGGTGATCCGTCGCGCACCCGCGTCGAGAGCCCCGCGGAAAATGCCGGGGAACGCGAGCACGTTGTTGATCTGGTTCGGGAAGTCGCTGCGGCCGGTCGCGACGATCGCGGCGTGCCGGGCCGCGACGTCCGGGTGCACCTCGGGGTCCGGGTTGGACAGTGCGAACACGATCGAGTCGTCCGCCATGCTCGCGATGAGGTCCTCGGACACCTTCGACGACGAGACGCCGATGAAGACGTCCGCACCGCGCAGGGCCACGTCGATGCCGCCGTCGAGGTTCGACTTGTTGGTGACGGCCGCGATCTCTTCCTTGATCGGGTTGAGACCCGACCGGCCGGTGCGGACGATGCCGCGCGAGTCGATCAGCGTGATGTCGCCGACGCCGGCGGCGAGCAGGATCTTGGCGATCGCGATGCCCGCGGCGCCCGCACCGGAGATGACCACCCGCTGGTCACCCACGTTCTTGCCGAGCACCGTGTTCGCGCCGTTCAACGCCGCGAGCGACACGACGGCCGTGCCGTGCTGGTCGTCGTGCATGACCGGGCAGTCGAGCGCCTCGATCAGCTTCTGCTCCAGCTCGAAGCAGCGCGGCGCGGAGACGTCCTCGAGGTTGACCGCGCCGAACGACGGACGCAGCCGGACGAGCGTCTCGACGATCTCGTCCACGTCCGTCGTGTTGAGCACGAGCGGGATGGAGTCGAGGCCGCCGAAGGTCTTGAACAGCGCGGACTTGCCCTCCATGACGGGCAGGGACGCGCTGGGGCCGATGTCGCCGAGGCCGAGCACCGCGGTGCCGTCGCTCACGACGACGACCAGGCGGTGCGCCCAGGTGTACTTCGCGGCGAGGGAGGCGTCCTCCGCGATGGCCTTGCTCACTCGTGCGACACCAGGGGTGTACGCGATGGACAGCGCTTTCGGGTCAGCGAGCGAGGCGGTCGCGCCGACCTCGAGCTTCCCGCCCAGGTGCGCGTTGAAGATCTCCTCGTCCGTCAGCTGCGTCGGATCGGAGTTCTCGGTACGGGCTTCGTTCACTGCTGTCACGGCGTCCCTCCTGCGGTGCGGGCGGCGTAGTAGCCCCGGACATGGGCTCATCACCAGACGGCGCACCGGCCCAGCGTTGTCACGCCGGGTACACGGGGCCTCGAAACTCGGTCGACGCCTCCGACGAGTTGCGTCGGAAAGTCGCCCGAGTGCTGCGGGTGACGGAAGTGTGGCAGGGTCGCGCGCTGCTGTCTGCGGCGGGGATCACACTTTTTCCGCAGGTCAGAGGGCATGTAGCAAGACGTCCGTCCGGTTTTCTGCACCGACCGGTCGGTTTATGCAGGCAGGAAGCACCCGATCGGTCAAGAAACTTTGACGCCTTAGAGTGACGGCATGCAGGCGAGTTCGCTGAAAATTGACGGTGCGTTCGAGTTCACCCCTCGATCATTTCCCGACGACCGCGGCGTGTTCGTCTCGCCGTACCAGGAGGCCGCCTTCATCGAGGCGGTCGGCCACCCGCTGCGGCTCGCCCAGACCAACCACAGCGTCTCGCGCGCGGGCACCATCCGCGGCATCCACTACGCGGACGTCCCGCCGTCCCAGGCGAAGTACGTCTACTGCCCGCGCGGCTCGCTGATCGACGTGGTCGTCGACATCCGCGTCGGCTCCCCCACGTTCGGCCAGTGGGAGGCCGTGCTGCTGACCGCTTCGAAGTGCAACGCCGTGTACCTCGCCGAGGGCCTGGGCCACGCCATGATCGCTCTC
Source organism: Lentzea sp. NPDC006480 (assembly GCF_040611995.1). Lineage (NCBI taxonomy): Bacteria > Bacillati > Actinomycetota > Actinomycetes > Pseudonocardiales > Pseudonocardiaceae > Lentzea > Lentzea sp. NPDC006480. The sequence continues at coordinate 809 of NZ_JBEXPJ010000158.1, read as the reverse complement.
GAAGACGACACGACCATGAGCTACCTGTGCTCCACGCCGTACAACCCGTCCGGCGAGCACGGCCTGACGCCGCTCGACCCGGCGCTGGACCTGCCGTGGCCGCGCGAGCTGGAGTTCCTGCTCTCGGAGAAGGACAAGGCCGCGCCAACTCTGGCTGAAGCTTTCGAGGCCGGCACGTTGCCGCGCTACGAGGACTGCCTGGCGCTGTACGCCTCGCTCAAAGCCTGATCCTGGGCCTCGGCCATAGTCGAGCTTTGACGACTCCGAGCACTTCCGCAGGTCCGAGCTGCTCGGAGTCCGTGCTCGCGAACGGGTTGTCTCCCACCACGTGCCACCCGCCGTCCACTGGGTGGGAGGCACGCTTGACCGACAGCTGATCCGGCCTGCCGGCCCAGCGGACGAGGACCACCTGCCCGGCCGCGGGTTCCACACCCCATCTGACCAGCACGATGTCGTCGTCGCGCAGGGCCGGGACCATCGACGGCCCCTGCACGAGCACGGTGGAGAGACGCGGTCTCAACGATCACCCTTCGGTCAGCCGGAGTAGGGTCCTACCTGTCGGAGCATCCACTGTTTTTTCATTTCTGGGAGGAACGATGCGACTCGTGTCGCGCATTCTCCGCCCGCGCGTCGTTGCAACCGCGCACTGCGACCTGCCCTGTGGCGTCTACGACCCCGCGCAGGCCCGCATCGAGGCCGAGTCGGACAAGCCGGGCGATCACCGGGTCGGAGAGCAGCTCGCCACCCTGGCCGAGCGGCGACCAGGCCTCGGTCTGGATGCCGTGCTCGGCGTGGAAAGCACGCAGCTC
>NZ_JBEXPJ010000157.1:0-21792 GCF_040611995.1 Lentzea sp. NPDC006480 | reverse complement strand
ACTCCCTGCGAAGTGCATCCGCCGAGATCGGCCGCCGATGCCGCGCCCAGTGCCTCGCGTCAGCCCGACGCGCACGGGAGAGATCAGCATCAGCACACGCGGCAGCGGGCTCGTCATCGCCATCAACCAGTCGCTCGTCAACGGGCACCGCACATACCTGGATTCGGGCGAGCGCTTGCAAGACTTGCGGCCCGACCTCGGCCCAGCCGATCAGCAGCATCGGCCCCACCGCGTCGAACGCCGCCTTGCCGTAGTCGCCCGACAGAACGGGCTCGGCAACGTTCAGCGCCAACGAGACCGCGCTGACGAACAGCGTGAACCTGCGCAACGGCCGGAGATCCTCCACCGAAGCGCCATTCAAGGCGAGATGCCTCGTCGCTAGCAGAAGCCCCAGGATCGACAAGTCGACGGCTGGCGCGATGAGCGGAGCCACCCACACCGGCACTCCCAGCCGCAGCGCCAGACTCAGAACGTTGCCGAACCCGAAGAGAAACGTCAGCCCCACGACCGCCGCGATGATCACGGTGACCGCCCGCGACACATCCTGCAGGACCCCCGCTTGCGAGCCCGAAACGGGCCCGAGACATCCCTGGGATTAAGGGATCAGGCCGCTGCGGCCGCGGTGTGGTGCCCCCAGGCGGTGGCCTCGTCGTAGAGGCTGCGGGTGGCCAGACAGCCGTGGAGGATCCCAACGAGGCGGTTGCTGACGTGCCGTAGGGCGGCGTTGTGTGGGAGCCCTCGTGCTCGTTGGCGGTCGTAGTAGGCACGTGCGCCGGGTGAACCTGCGAGCGCGGCCGTCGCTTGGCGCATCAGTGCGTCGATGAGTCTGGTGTTGCGCACGTAGCGGGCGTTGACGGTGCTTCGGCAGCCGGAAGCGATGGTGATCGGGCTGGTGCCGGCGTAGTTCTTGCGCGCCTTCGGCCCGGCATAGCGGTCCTGGTCGTCACCGAATTCGCCCAGCACGCGACTGCCCAGGACCACACCGAGGCCAGGCTGGGAGAGGTAGAACGCCGAGTCTGGGTGTTCGTGGAAGCGGTCGGTCAGTTCCTGCTCCAGGTAGTCGATCTGCTCGACGGTCGTGGTGATCATCGCGACGAGCGAGCTCACGGTCACGGCGTACGCCTGCTGCACGGTCGCTGGCAGGCGCAACTGCTCTGAACGCAACCCGTCCTGGATCTTCCGGGCTCGTTCATCGATCTTGCGCCGCCTCGCATGGCGCAAGGCGGCGGTGATCTTCGCGAGCGACAGCTTCGGCACCTCCTGGTCCGGTTCTGGTGCCTGTCCCAGCAGGTCCAATGCTTCGGCGGCGGCGAGTTCTTCCCCGAACGCTGCCAGCGCCGCGGGAAAGAAGTCGCGCAGGTGCGCCCGCAACCTGGCCACGAACCGCTGGCGGTCCCAGATCAGGCTCTGATGAGCGCGCCAGGAGCTTGATGGCTTCGGCCAGGTCGCTGTCGCCAGCAACTGGACGAAGCTGGTGTGAATCAGTCCGGACCATGTCCGCCAACGCATGCGCGTCGCCGGCATCGCTCTTCGCACCAGAGGGCGAGAATCGCTCTCGGAACCGGACCGTCTGCCGCTGGTTGACCACGAACACCCGATAGCCAGCAGCCACCAGCGCCGCCACCCAGGGGCCCCGATCGGTTTCGATCCCGATCAACACCTGCTCCGGGTTAGTGTCTGAGCCCATCCGCTCACCGATCAGCCCATGCAACTGGCCGATCCCTTCAACCCCTTCAGGCAGCCGAGCCTTCACCAACGCCCGGCCCCTCGCGTCCATGATCTCGATGTCGTGATGACCTTCAGCCCAGTCATCACCGGCGAACAACATCCCGCCTACCTCCACTCGATCAGAACGACATCGGGAGAACGCCAGCAGCCAATGGTCAAGTGCTCACACCAGCGCCAGGTGCGGCACGACTCCCTTCAGCGGTCACTCCCCCAGCCACCAGCAGGCGCACGAACCACGGGCAGGACTCACCAACTCCGAACGAGCCAAGTGCTCACCCGCGGGCAGCCATCTCGCAGTCCAGGTGTCGGCCGACCGTGTCGGTCTCCTCTGCATGCGAGCAGAAAGTGCACTCGAACGTGTGAGACGAGATGATGGCGCTATATCGGCCCGTTCCGCGGACGAAAGCCGATCTCGGGTTCCAAGCGCCCGAAGGCAATCGCGCCTCCTCCGTCTGAGGAGGCGGCACCACAGGATGATGAGGATGCAAGCGCCGACGAGCCGTCGTAACACGGGCTCGCGCCTCAATGAGGGAGTCCGGCAGACCGCTGCACGCGGCGCCTGAATCCTCGGCATCACACATGATCCGGGCAGGAAGACCATCGTTGTGACCGTCGGTTCCGGGCGATACAACTTCACTGCGCCAAGGCAGACCACGCCGAGCAGTCGCTGAGTCAGGGTTGGCCGCTCCCGTGCGACCGAACTCGGGGCAACTGCAGGCTGACGCCGCCAGCGAACTGGGCAGGCACGCCGGCAACGACATCAGCCGGGTTCCGCTCGGCTGAACTGGGTCGGTCGCACGACGATCGCACGCGGAGCGGATATCGATCGGCACGCGTTCCGCACAATGCCGGATGCTGCAACCGACCGTTCGATGTCCGCTGACCGAGCTCCACCTCGCCCACCAGCATTGGTTCGGTCCAGCGGGCGTCGCGAGCGCGCTCACGCGGCGCCTCGACGTCGAACGGGCTGGTGAGCCGCCCCAACCTCATCAGCTTTCGCTGAAGATCGGCCAATTCCGCCTGACTGAAGCCAGTTCCGACGTGGCCGGTGCAGGCGAGGCGGCCCTCACCATCGTGGGTGCCGACGAGCACCGGACCCGTGACGACGCCCGCATGACCTCACGCTACATGCCGCTACCTGAATCACACCATCGCGGATGATGAGTTCATCAGAATTGACACTTTCATCATGAGTACATAGCCTGAGGAGGTCGCGCAGGCCGACCGGCGGCGCGAGGGCACGAGGAGGCACACGATGAGCGAGCAGGACCTTCAGAGCAGGTTCCAGACACTTCCGGCCACCGTTCGCGAGAAGGTCGACACGGTGCTGTCGGACGCGAAGATCGCGCTGAAGCTGAAGATCGCGGAGATTCTCAGCGACTCGGCCGAGCAGGCCGACCACGCCGTCACCACCGCCGGCCGGATCGGCGCGAAGAGCGGCGAGGTCTCGGAGCTGACGGTGATCATGCCGCTCAAGCCCAACGGCGCGGCGCGGTTGCGGAAGTTCTTCTCGCTGGTCAGTGGCAACCTCGCCGGCGCCGGTCAGGTCGGCACGCTGCACAACATGCGCTTCGTGTTCCTGGACAACGACACCAAGCTGCTGTTCGCGACCGCCTACGACGGCGAGTGGGACCCCTACATCGACGACTTCGCCACCAAGATCCCCGAGTTCATGGACTACCTGTTCAGCAACGTCGAAGGCTGGCCGGGCATCACCTCGCCCGCGGTGAAGGACTTCATCACCCAGTTCCAGATCCCGGCCGAAGCGTGGTTCGTGTCCCACCCGAACGTGACCGTCGCCGAGGTCAACCGACTCAAGCGCCAGGACGCCACGGTGCAGACCTTTCTCGGCGCCCTCAACTGAACCGGCTACCGGAGATGGACCTCTTCCGGCGCCGAACCCGGCGCCCGACACTGGAGCTGGACGACATCCAGGCGACGCTGCTGCGGGCCAGGCCCGAGCCCTACTTCGGCACGCACGCGATCATCGAGATAGCCGACCAGGCTGCGGGAAGGCAATTGCTGCGACGGTTGGCGCCCTTGGTGAGTTCTGCGGCTCGGTGGGACGAACCGCAATCGTCCTGGATGGCACTGGCCGTCAGCTATCCCGGACTGGTGGCGCTCGGCGTGCCGCAGGCGTCGCTGGACTCGTTCCCTGCCAACTTCCGTGCCGGCATGGCCGCGCGTGCCGAACGACTGCGTGATACAGGCCCCAACGCGCCACGGCACTGGGAAGCGCCTTGGGGCAGCGGACGAGTCCATCTGGCGGTGAGCGTCTACGCCGACAACGCAGACGACTGGCGCAGCACCGTGGCCGGCTACGAGCGGGAGTTGCGGGACCTGGCCGGGGTGCGGCTGCTGTCGCATCAGGACTTCGGGGCGACCGGCTTCAACGTGTTCGGTTACCGGGACGGGTTTTCCCAGCCGGTGGTCGAGGGCAGCGGCGCCGAGTCCCTGCCGGGTGACGGGCGGCCGATCAAGGCAGGCGAGTTCGTCCTGGGACACCCGAGCGAGACCGGCCTGCCACTGCCAACCCCGGCACCGGATGTGTTGGGCCGCAACGGAACCTACGTGGTGTTCCGCAAGTACCACTCCCATGTCGCCGCGTTCAACCGCTATCTGCGGGACAACGCCGCGACCGAGGCGGACCGGGAACTGCTCGCGGCCAAGCTGGTCGGCCGCTGGCGCAGCGGCGCACCGCTGGCCCTCGCCCCTGAGAAGGACGACGCGGCTCTGGGCTCGAACCCGCGGCGGATCAACGATTTCGACTACGCCGACGACCCGCGCGGGCTTCGCACCCCGCTGGGTTCGCACATCCGCCGGATGAACCCCCGTTCGACGAAACTGGAGGTTCTCAGTGACGTCAACATCCGCCGCATCATCCGGCGCTCCACCTCGTTCGGCGATCCGGTCGCCTCGGCCGTGCTCGCCGACGACGGTGCCGATCGTGGCCTGGACTTCATCGCCCTGGGCGCACGGGCGATCGACAACGTCGAGTTCCTCCAGAGCGAGTGGGTCAACTCCGGCAACTTCGTCGGGCTGGGCAAGGAGAAGGACCCGATGATCTCGCTGCAGGACAAGGGCGCGTACTTCACGGTGCCCGGCACGCCGCCGCGCCGGGTGCACGGCATCCAGAGCTTCAACACGTTGCGCGGCGGCGAATATCTGTTCATGCCCAGCCTGTCTGCCATCCACTGGCTGGCCGGCTGATTCCCCCGGTTCTCTGTTTCGGAGTTCTCATGAGCGCCTCAACGTCCTATGTCCGCTATCGGCCAGACCTGGAGCAGCCGTTCCCCGACGAGGAAGAGCTGATCCGTCAGGTCGTCACGGCGATGCTGCACGCCAACCAGCAGGTCGCGGCCAAGCACCGGCACGGGCTGCGCGACGCGCACGCCAAGAGCCACGGCGTCCTGGCAGGCGTTCTGCGGGTCAAGGCTGACCTGCCAGAGCACCTGGCCCAGGGCCTGTTCGCCACCGAACGCGCCTATCCGGTCATCGTGCGGTTCTCCACCGCCCCGGGAGACCTTCGGTCCGACCAGGTTCCCGTGCAACGCGGCCTGGCGATCAAGGTGATCGGCGCGCCCGGCCCGCGCGCGGTCGACGACGGGTTCACCACCCAGGACTTCCTGCTGGTCAACCACCCCACGCTGCCGTTCGGCACGATCGGCGAGTACGCCAAGCTGCAGAAGCTGCTGGAATCGCAGCCGCGACAGAGCGACCAGCAACTCCAGATCGCCGGCCTGGGCGCCCGCGTTGCCGCCAAGGCGCTGACCCACCTCGGCCGGCCGTTGCCACCACAGATCGAGACCCTCGCCGCCGCCAACGACCACATCCTCGGCGAGACCTTCCACTCCATGGCCGCGCTGCGCTACGGCGACTACGTCGCCAAGATCTCGGCCGCGCCCCGATCGGCGAACGTGCGGGCGCTGACCGGGCGGCCGGTCGACAAGAACGCCGGTGAGTCCGCGTTGCGTGATCAGGTCGTGGACTTCTTCGCCCAGCAGGACGCCGAGTACGAACTGCGGGCACAGTTGTGCGCGGATGCTGACCGGATGCCCGTGGAGAACGCGTCTGTGCTGTGGCCGGAAGAGCTCTCACCCCACCAGGTGGTGGCGAGCCTGCACCTGCCGGCGCAGGACGCCTACAGCGACGCCCGCCGCCGCTATGCCGACGACGTCCTGTCCTTCACCCCGTGGCACGCCTTGGAAGCGCACCGGCCGCTCGGTTCGATCATGCGATCCCGGCGCTCGGCCTACCCGCGATCGAGCGAGTTCCGCCACACCTTCAACGGCATCGGGCAGCAGGAACCGGCCAGTATCGACGAACTGCCGGCGTGAGCCGGTCACACGCGGTCGATCGCCGGAGCGTCGGGCAACGGGACCGTGGCGACCCGACGGTGAAACGGCCGGCCTCGACGCCGGCCTCGATGTCCCGCAGTGCACGTGGAGCCCGGCCTACGTCGGCGCCGACGTAGGCCGGGCCGTGCTACACCCCGCGTTCTTCGCGATCGCTTCGACCTCGCGCTCCTCAGCCGAGCCGGTGATCGTGGCCGACTCCCGAGTAGATGTCGTCGACGAGGGCCGCGTAGTTCTTCACGACCACGGCACGCTTGATCTTCAGACTCGGCGTCAGCTCCCCGGCCTCGACGCTGAGCTCGCGCGGCAGGATGCGGTACTGCTTGACGGTCTCCCACCTGTTGAGCCCGGCGTTGACCGTGTCGATCGCACGCTGCACGGTCACGTGCGGGTCGGTCCCGGCAGAGACCGCGTCCGGGTCGAGCGTCAGCAGGATGCTGGCGAAGTTGCGGCCGTCGGCGATCACGACGGCATTCGAGACGAGGGGACAGGCGGCTTTGATCGCCGACTCGATCGCGGTGGGCGCGATGTACTTGCCGCCACTGGTTTTCACCAGGTCCTTCTTGCGGTCGGTGATCCGCAGGTATCCCCCGGCGTCGAGTTCGCCGATGTCGCCGGTGGCGAACCAGCCGTCCGCGTCGATGACCGCGGCTGTCTGGTCGGGCAAATTGTGGTAGCCGCGCATGACGCCGGAGCCGCGAAGCAGGATCTCGCCGTCGGCGGCGATGCGGACCTGCGTGCCAGGCAGCGGGACGCCGACGGTGCCGATCCGGACGCTGCCGGGCCGGTTCACGAAGGAGGCACCGCTGGTCTCGGTCAGGCCGTAGCCCTCGAGGATCGGCAGGCCGACAGCGGCGAACCACTCCGCGATCTGAGGTGCCAGTGCGGCGCTGCCGGACACGAGGTACTCGAGGTTGCCGCCGAGACGTGCGCGGATCTTGGCGAAGACGAGTCGGTCGGCGATGGCGAGTTCGGCGCGTTGCCGCATCGGTACCGGACGGCCCTGCGGCCGGCGCCGCACGGCGTCGATGCCGATGGCGAAGGCGCGCTTCGCGATCCTCGCCTGCAGCCCTCCGGCCGCGTCGGTGGTCGACATGACGCGGCTGTAGATCTTTTCGAAGATGCGGGGCGCGGCGGCCATGAAGGACGGTTTGATCAGGGCGACGTTGTCGACAATGCGGTCGATGCGACCATCGACGGCGGTGACGAAGCCGATCTCGTACTGAGCGGCGAGCAACAGCTTGCCGAACACGTGCGAGAGCGGCAGCCAGAGGAACTGCAGGTGGTCCTGGCGGATCACGCCCTCGGACGCGATAGCGGCGCCGAGGTAGAGCCAGTTCGCGTGAGTGAGCTCGACACCCTTGGGGCGTCCGGTGGTGCCGGAGGTGTAGATGATCGTCGCGAGGTGCTCAGGGGCTGTCGCGGCGAGGACCTGGTCGACCGCATCGGGGTGCTTGCCGAGGTGGTGGCGTCCGAGCTCGGCGAGCCCGTCGAGGCTCAGTACTGCGTCACCGTCGCTCTCGCCGTCGAACAGGACGACGTGGTGCACGTCGCCGACGAAACCGTTGCCGGAGCGCAGCTTCGCCAGTTGCGTGGCGTCTTCGGCGAAGACGACCACCGCGGCGCAGTCGGTGAGGATGTAGTCGACGTCCTCGGCGTTGGTACTCGGGTAGACCGTGGTGGTGGCCGCGCCGGCCAGCGTGACGGCGAGGTCGGCGAGCACCCATTCCAGCCGCGTGGCCGCGGCGATCGCGACCCGCTGCTCGGGCCGCACTCCGAGGGCGAGCAGCCCGGCGGCCAGGTCGCGGGCACGATCGGCGGTCTCGGACCAGGTCAGCGACTGCCAACCGCCACCGTGACCGGGTGCGCGGAACGCCTCACGCGCGCCGGACGCGGCGCACTGCGCGAGGAAGCGTTCTCCGACGGAGCTGTAGGTCATCGTTCGGCCTCTCCAGTGGCGGGGGCGATGCCGGCGGCAACAAGTCGGCGCTGCCAGACGCGGAGATCGGGCGTGTCGCCGGCGGCCGCGACGACGCGGTCCGGGCGCAGCAGCACGGCGTCGGCGCGCAGGTGGTCCAGCAGCGCATTCGCTTCGGAGTCGGCGTCGGACAGGCGCACGACGACGGTGCCGAGACGGTCGAAGAAGGCACGGGTGTCCGGGTCGAACGCGGTGATGCGGTCAGGGCCCCGATGCACGATGGCCCAGCCCTCGCCGATCACGTCGTCGAGTCGCGCACCGGCGACCACGGGCTGGCCGAACACGTCGCCGGTGCGCTTGCGCAGCCGCCCGCCGTCGTGCACCAGCGGACCGGGCGCGAACGTCGGCCACAACGTGGTGACGAGCCGGTCCTCGGTGCCGAGCAGCCTGGTGGCGCCCCGGATGAGCGCGTTGCGCGGCCGGGTGAACCGCGTCGGTCCGCCGGTCATCACCGCCCCCACCCCGATCGCGATCCGCACGACGCGGCGCGCGTACGGCAGGCGCTCCGCCTCGTAGGTGTCGAGGACTCGCTCGTCGGCCGCACCGGTCAGGACAAGGGCGAGCTTCCAGGTGAGGTTCGCGGCGTCGCGGATGCCGGCGCACATGCCTTGGCCGATGAACGGCGGGGTCTGGTGCGCGGCGTCTCCGAGCAGGAACACCCGCCCGTCGCGCCACCGGTCCGCCACGACTCCGCGGAACGTGTAGCAGGTCTGGCGCATGAAGGTGAGCTCGTCGACGTCAGCACCCCGGAGCCACGGCCGGGTCAGTTCGAGCACGGCGTCGTGGTCGAAGTCCTCGGGCCGTTCGCCGGGCTTGAGCCGGAACTCCCAGCGGTAGCGGCCGGGCGTCACCGGCATGAACGTCGCGGCGCGGTCGTTGTCGCACACCTGCTGCACGCCGTCGTAGACGTCGAGCGGACGGGGCGTGCTGACGTCGACGACGAGCCACTGCTGCTCGAAGTGCAGGTCCTCCATGCGCGCACCGACGACGCCGCGCGTGATGCTGTTCGCACCGTCGCAGCCGAGCACCGCGTCGGCAGACACCTCGTGCTCGGCGCCCGTCTCCGTCTCGCGGTACCGGACGTGCACGCGCTTCGCGTCCAGGTGCTGGATGTCGACGACCTCGACGCCACCCCAGAACCGCACCGACTCGTACTTGCCCATTGCGTTGCGCAGCACCGCCTCGAGCTCCGGCTGGTCGAACATGTTCGCCTGCGGATAGCCGTGCACCTTCCGCGTGCGGCACAGGTCGGCGAGCACCCGCTGTCGGGAGTCGACCAGGCGCATGCCAGGAGCCGGCCGGGAAATCGCGCGCACCTCGTCCGCCAGGGCCATCCCCGCGAACGTCCGGAAGACCTCGTCGTCGAAGTGGACGGCACGCGGCAGGGGGTAGATGTCCGGCCACCGCTCGAGCACGAGCGTGCCGATGCCGCGGCGGCCGAGCATGATCGCGGCACTCGCGCCGGTCGGGCCGGCGCCGATGATGACGACGGGGACGTGTTCCACGACTACCGCACCGTGTTGTGCTGGGCGCCGAGGTCGAGAACGCCGTCGTCGGTGCGGATGGTGCTGACCAACCGGTCGCCCGGCTTGAGGTAGGCGCCGCTGCGGGACTGCCCCTTCACGAACAGCTCCCACTTCTTGGCCTCCGGCAGCAGTCCGGAGATCTTCTGCGCGATCCCGCCCGGCGGCTGCAGCGCGACACCGCCCGGCGTGCCGGTGAGGATGAGGTCGCCGACCGCGAACGTCTCGAGCTGAGAGAACTCCGTGAGCGTCTCAGCAGGCTTGAACACCATGTCGCCAGCAAGTGCGTTCTGCCTCGTCTGACCGTTGACCGACAGGGTCAGGCGCAGCTCGCTCCACCGCGCGACCTCCTCTCGCTCCGGCACGCACAGGTACGGTCCGATCGGGCAGAACGTGCGGTAGCTCTTGCCCTTGTACCACTGGCCTTGCGGCAGCTGAACATCGCGCGCACTGACGTCGTTGCCCACCACGAACGCCCCTACGTAGTCGGCGAGGTTGGCCGCGGTGACCCGCACCGGCCCGGTGATCGGCTTCCCGATGACCACACCGAGCTCGACCTCGTAGTCGAGCAGCCGGACGTGCGCGGGCGTGACGATGTCGTCGTGCGCGCCCGACAGCGACGCCGTCGACTTGGTGAACAGCATGTTGAACGCCCGGTCGGGGTCCATTCCGGACTCGACCATGTGCGAGCGGTAGTTCGCGCCCTGGCAGTGGACCCGCGCATCCGGCAACGGGTTGAGCGGGGTGATGCCGGCGAGCGGCACGGACGCGGCGTCGGGGTCGGGGTCGGCCAGCAGAGCGCGGGCAGACCGCACGCCCCCGTCGAGCACATCGGCGGTGGTGGGGTACCTGCCCGGCAACGGCAGGACCTGCTCGCCGCGCACGACGCCCCAGCCCTCGGCGTGACGAATCAGGTTGATCATGAGCGCGCCACCTTCATCAGACCCAGCAACCGCTGGGCGGTGAACTCGTTGTCGCCGTCCGCGAGCGCCGACAGGACGTGCCTGGCCATGGACGGATTGACTTCGAGGAAGTCGCGGGTGACCGCGGGTCCCCACTGCGACAGGCCACTGGCCGACATCTGCGCCCAGCCGGGCTCGACGGCGTTGTCGAACATGTCGCCGTCGGTGAAGTGCTCGACGAGGAACCCGTCCGGGTCGCGCCAGTAGTCGAAGATCTGGCTGCCCTCGATGTGCCGTCCGATGCCCCACGAGTGCTTGTACCGGTGCTCCTTCAGGTACTCGCCGCCGGCGGCGAGCGCGTCGAGGTCGGCGACCTGATAGGCGGAGTGGATGTACTTGCGGCCAGGGCCGAGCGACATCGCCAGCGTGTGGTGGTCGGCGGGGGTGGCACCGCGATCGCAGCGGATGAACGCCATCGTCGGCCCGCGGTCGCGCTGCCCGGGGAAGTACAGGAAGTCGCTGACGATCAGCCCGAGGTGCTGCTGGTACCAGTCGAGTGCCCGGTTGAACCGCGCCGACTCCAGCACGACGTGACCGAGCCGTTCGATGCGCGCGGGTTCACGAGGCGGGCGCTGGGTCGCGTTCGCCCGGCTGACCTCGCCACCGGCGTTCACCGTCAGCGGGCGCTGAAGAGGAAGTTCCGGCAGTTCGGCCACACCGGCGACGACGCGCAACGGGACACCCGACGGGTCAACCAGATCGACGCCGACACCGCCGCCGGGGCCGCGAAGCTCGCGTGCGGAACTGTTCGTCGCCTTCGCCAGGCGGTGCACGTCGGCGACGTCCACCGCCTTGAATGCCGGGCCGACGAAGCGTGACCTCGCGCCCTGGCGGATGACGACGCAGTGCGTGCCGGCCAGTGCCCCGCGCAGGTACAAGGTGTCCGCAGTGCGGGCAGCGGTGGCGAACCCGAAGTCGTAGGCGAACCGCTCTGCGGCGTCGAGGTCGGGCTTCTCGAACTCCAGCCAGGCGAGGTCCTCGACCTTGACAACCGGGTTCTTCGCGCGGTGCGGCCGATCTCCCCGCACCGCGCCCTGGTCGCTGTGCAGGCCGCTGTGCACATCTACACGATCACTACTGGCTCGTGCCGTCATTGATGACCCCTTCCATGTAACTGATGAAATCATCAGTTACCGAGGCGTAACTGTCAAGACTCATCAAAGCTGATGTGATCATCAGAGTTGTGTTAACCTCGCACCGTGAGCGAGAGACCTGTTGTGAACCGACTCGACCGGCGCAAAGCACGTACCCGCGCCGCGCTCCTGGCCGCCGCCAGGCAGTTGCTGGCCCGCGGCTGCAGCGCGGAGGCGAGCATCCAGGAGATCACCGACCTGGCCGATGTCGGCTTCGGCTCCTTCTACAACCACTTCGACACCAAGGCCGAACTACTCGAAGCCGCAGTCGTGGAAGTCCTGGAGGAGCACGGTGCGCTTCTCGACGAGATCACCGCCGACTACGACGACCTGGCCCAGGTGTTCGCCGCGAGCGTGCGACTCACCGTGCTGCTGCACGAGACCCACCCGCAGATCGCCCGGATCATCACCAACGCCGCACCGGCCTACCGCAACGCTCCAACCAGTCTTGGGCCGCGCGCACTACGCGACTTGGCCAAAGCCCAGGAAGCCGGTCGCTTCGACATCGACAACCCCGCCATCGCACTCGCCTGCGCCAGCGGCGCCATCCTCGGCGTCCTCAACACCCTCGGCGATGACCCCGTTCCCGGCGTCCGCCACGCCGCCGACGAGGTCGCGGTGAACCTGCTCCGCATGTTCGGCCTGTCCGGACAGGAGGCCAGGGAGATCGTCGCGCGGCCGTTGCCGAACCCGGCACAACGCAAAGGCGAGCGTTGACCCACACCGCCGCCGACTCGCCCACGCCGCCAGTCAGGCCGCCTGATCGGCCTGCGGCACCCGACGGACTACAGCGTTCCAGTCTCCGACGGGTTCCGGGTCGTGGACGACGGCGAGGTCGGTGTCGCCTGCGGTGAACCGACCAACACGCGTGGCGGCCTCGATGTCGCGGCGGACCCGTGGAACGAGACCTTTGTCCATACTGGACAGCTCGAATCCGCAGTACAGCAGGACCTTGCTGAGCTCAGGAAGCCTGCGACGCAGACGTCCGGTGAGCCGGAAGCCCTGAGCGAAGACCTGGGCCGGGTCGTCGAGGTCCGCGGTCAATGCGTCAAGCACGGCACCGTGGACGTCGAGGGCATCTTCGAGCGCTGCCCGGTGGAGCTGCTCCGGCAGAAGCCCTTGACGGCGGTCTGCCCCATCACTGTGACCTGCAGGTTCTCCGCAGTCGTGATGCCGAACCCGTCGGCGAGGTGAGCATCGGGCTCGGGTTCAACCTGCGCGCCCCGGAGTGCCCCCGCACTTGGGCACGGAGATCGTCGTGCAGGAGGCGCGCAGTTGCCGGAGTTGTAGTTGCGCTTCGCAACAGCGGTTTCCGACACGGCTACAACGCCGATCGCCAAGACGACCACAACCACCCACGATCAGACCTGGCTGACGGCCGAGGCGTCGGGCAGCGGTGCCGTCGCGATCTCGTGTGCTTCCACCAGCGGGACTCCGAGCATTCGCAGCAACTGTTCGGCCACCTCGTCGCACGTCGCGTCGGTGACGCCATCCGGGTTCACCAACGACGTGTGCAGCACAGCCAGCAGGGCGCCGGCCGTGGTCGCGAGAGCCAGTCGCGGCTCACCGACCTGGAAGCGGCCGGATGCGACCCCGGCCTCGATGTCGCGCAGGGCACGCGGAGCCAGCCCCTCGTCCGCGTCGATGTAGGCCATTCCGTGTCGCACCAGCACCTGTGCCGTCTCCGGCCGCGTCACCGCGAGGCGCGCGGTCAACCGCATCGACTGGGCGAAGGCCATCGCCGGATCGTCGACGTTGCTGCTCAGGCCATCCAGGAGCCGGCCGAGCTCCTCCAGCACCGCCGACACCGCCGCCTCGAACAACTCCGTCTTGCTGGAGAAGTGGTTGTAGAACGAGCCGAAACCCACATCGGCGGCGTCGGTGATGTCCTGAATGCTCACCGTGGCATGCGCGTCACCGGCGAGGAAGCCACGCGCCGCGTCGATCAGCTTCTGGCGGGTCTGGGCTTTGCGCCGGTCTGTGCGTGTGGCGGGCTCGGCGCTGCCGGATCGCGGTGTGGCCATACATGAAAGGTACTGCATGACAGTGCTGATGGATCAATCAGTGGTGAGGCTCGCCAGCCGTGTTCAGCGCCCACTCCGGCTCGCCTGTGGACGCGATCTTCTCGACGCGGGTGACGAGGGACTGCAGGATCACCTGGATCTCCAGCCGGGCCGGGACACCAAGCCGAGATCGAGGTCGCCATCCGCGGTGACGTGCGTCGCTCGATGTCCACCACCGACACGGCAATGTCGCCGACGATCACCACGCCTTTGTCCAGAACGCGTTCCAGCGTGTCCGCGAGCGAACTGGGTCTGTTGTCCACCTCGAAACCGTCCCGTCACATGTCGGTAGTCCCTCGGGTGTAGCGCCGCAGCCGCTCACAGCCGCACAACGCACCGGTCGCGTCGACGTCGACGCGATAGGTGGCGATGATGCTGGTGGTGGCCGGAATGCGTTCCAGTTCGACGGCGTCGATCAGCACCGACCAGCCGCCGTCCGGCAGCGCGCGAATACCCGAAACAGCTTCCGGTGTTCTGCCGATCAGCGCACCGAATTGCTCCTTAGCGGCTTGAATGGCCACTACCGCGGTCAATTTGTCAGGTTTACCGGATGGCGAGCTGTCATTCGAATTGTCGCCCACTCACCCCATCCTAGGCACACCTGACCAGGCACTGTCGAATGGCTTGAACGAGAACAATTAACAGATTCACGCACACTGTCGAATACGTCGAACACTGGACCGGGCGGTCGAATCGAATCCGCCGAAGGCTCCGGCCAACGGCGGGGGCACTTCCAGCCGGCTAGCGGATTGCCCTGGCGCTTGAGCGTCTTGACACGACTTTGTGTCGGGAGTGAAACTCCTCCGCACGTCTGGGAGCGCTCCCAGATCTCATCGTCGCGATCAAGGGAGTTCTGCCGTGCGCCTGCGCTGGATCAGCGTCGTGATGTGTGCCGCCATGTTCGCGACCGCCTGCGGTTCAAGTCGGTCAGCGGACGGCAGGACCGAACTGACGATCGCGACTTTCAACGAGTTCGGGTATGAGGACCTCTTCCACGAGTACGAGACCGCGCACCCGGACGTCAAGATCACGCAGCGCAAGACCGGCCAGGGGCAGCCGCACCACCAGAACCTGTTCACCAAGCTCGGCGCCGGGTCCGGGCTGGCGGACGTCGAGGCCGTCGAGGAGGGGTACCTGAGCCAGGTCATGGCGAAGGCCGGCCAGTTCAACGACCTCGACGAGATAGGCCCGAGAGTCGAGGACGACAGATGGCTGAAGTGGAAGACCGCGGCGGTCACCACCAAGGACGGCAAGCTGGTCGGCTACGGCACGGACATCGGCCCGCTGGCGATGTGCTACCGCAAGGACCTGTTCCAGCAGGCCGGTCTGCCGTCCGACCCGGAGGGCGTCAAGGCGCTGTTCTCGACCTGGGACAGCTACTTCGCCGCGGGTGACCAGTTCGTCGCCAAGGTGGCGGGAGTCGCCTGGTTCGACAGCGTCGCGCAGGTCTACAACGCCATGCACAACCAGCACGAGGTCGGTTACTTCGACACGCAGGACAAGCTCGTCGTCGAGTCGAACCCGGACATCAGGGCGGACTGGACCGCGGTCACCCGGGCAGTCGCGAAAGGACAGTCGGCCAGGCTCGCGGCGTTCAGCCCCGAGTGGAACACCGCGTTCAAGCTCGGCCGGTTCGCCACGAAGACGTGCCCGTCGTGGATGCTCGGCGTGATCGAGACCCAGGCAGGGCCGGAGAACCAGGGGAAGTGGGCGGTCGCGGGCGGGTTCCCGAACGGAGGCGGCAACTGGGGTGGTTCGTACCTGACCGTGCCGAAGCAGAGCAAGAACGCGAAGAAGGCCGCCGAGCTCGCCGCCTGGCTGACCGCGCCGGAGCAGCAGATCAAGGCGTTCCAGGCGAAGGGCACGTTCCCCAGTCAGGTCAAGGCACTGGACGCGCCCGCGTTGCTGGAGCAGTCCAACGCCTACTTCGGTGACGTCAAGGCGGGTGCGCTGTTCGCGGCTCAGGCCAAGAAAGTCGTCGCGGCGCAGTACAAGGGTCCAGCCGACGGCCAGATCCAGGAGACCGTCTTCACCCCGGCGCTGCAGTCGGTCGAGCAGGGCAAGAACGCCGACGAGGCGTGGCGCACCGCCGTGCAGGGCGCCGAGAAGGCGGTGAAGTGACCTACTGACGGGCCACGAACACCCGCACGTCGCGCACGCCGAGCCGGACGGGTTCGCCGGCCGCGACACCACTGCCGTCCAGCAGGCCGGTGAGCGCGACCGGTGCGGCGACCTCGACGGGATCGCCGCTCCAGTTGTGCACCACGTGGACGCGCTGCCCGTCCGGCGAGGTGCCCGTGGTCGCGGTGACCGTGGCGGGGAGGTCGAGCCATCCGGCCTGAGGCGTCGGCGCCAGCCACCTGGCGAGCGCGGCGGCGAGCTCGCGGCCGGGAACCGTGCCGACGCAGGTGACGCGCCCGTTCCCGTGCCTGCGCGTGGTGACGGCTGCCCAGCGGCCGAAGTGGTGATGGTCGTACTCGACGAGCACGTCCGCGTCGACGACGGTGAGCCCCTCGACCCATCGGGTGGCGACCGCGTTCGCCGTCAGGACGAGCGGCGAACGCGCGGTGGCACGCACCGGGAGGTCGCGGGAGAGGTTGCTGAACTCGTCGTAGTAGACGCCCGCCGCGTCGACCAGCCGCCCTGGAGCCGGTTCGTGCCGCGCCCTCGCCTCGTGGTCGGCGTAGGCGGTCCTGGGTCCGACGACCAGATGGCCGCCCGCGTGCGCGTAGGCGGCGAGCCAGTCGACGGTCGCGTCGTCGGCGAGGTACAGCGCGGGCACGACCAGCACTGGATTGCTCAGTGCCGCAACGTCCGGCGGTGTCGCGGGCAGCTGCCGGGCGTGGACCACGCGCACCTGCCGTCCGGCCTCGAAGGCCCCTCGGTAGAACGCGTCGAAGATCCGCTGGTACGCGTCGGTGTCCGGGTTTCCGTCCGGAGTGGACAGTGGAGGGTACTTCTGCATGTACCACTTGCTCGGCGCCGAGCAGACGATCGCGAGGTCGGCGTCCGGTTCGATCCCCGCGACCGTCGCGCCCGCGGTGGCGAGCTCCGCGCCCAGCCGGGCGATCTCGGCGTACGCGCGACCAGGACGGCCGCTGTGCGGAAGCACGCCGCCCCAGTAGGTCTCCGCGCCGAAGTGCAGCGTGTGCCAGTGCCAGTACTCGATCATCCGGGCACCGCGCGCGACGAAGGCCCACGCGGCCTGGCGCCACTGGCCGTCGTAGGCCGGGCGGTTGTCCGCCGTGCCACCGATGTTCCCGGCGTTGGTCTCGGTGACCAGGAAGGGCTCCTGGCGGGACGAGAAGATCCAGTCCGCGCCGCGGTAGAACGCCCACACGCCACGGGTCTTCCAGCCCTGCGCGTCGTCCTCGGGGTCCGGCAGGGTGAGCGCGTCCTGCATGTCGTAGTACGGGTTGCCCGCCGTGACGTCCACGTGGTCGGTCAGCTCGTCGTCGTCCAGCGCGACGTGCGGGTAGTGCAGGCAGGTGGTCACGAACTGCTCCGGCCGCGCGTACTCGCGGACGATGCCGGCCTGCCACGCCACGAACTCACTGGTCTGCCGCGCCTGGAACGCCCGCCACGCCACGTCGTACTGCGGCTGCGCGTTGCCCTCCGGCGTCCACAGGTCCGCCCACGTGGACAGCCGGTGTGACCAGTACACCAGGCCCCACTCGCGGTTCAGGTTCTCGACGTCGCCGTAGGTGGCGCGCAGGTGGTCGACGAAGCGCTGGAAGACGCCGTGGTTGTGCAGCAGGTGCACGCCCGGTTCGTTGTCCACCTGGAAACCGATCACCGAGGGATGCCCGGCGTACCGGCCGACGATCTTGCGCGTGACCCGTTCGGCGTGGAAGCGGAAGGCGGGGTGGGTGAAGTCGGCCTCCTGCCGCGCGCCCCAGCCGACGCGGCTGCCGTCGGCCCGCTGCGCCGCGATCTCCGGATACTGGCGGGCGAGCCACGGCGGCACCGCGTACGTCGGGGTGCCCAGCACGACCGAGATCCCGCGTTCGTGGGCGCCGTCGAGCACCGGCTGCAGCCAGTCCAGGTCGAACCTGCCGTTCTCCGGCTCCCAGGTCGACCACACCGACTCGCCTACCCGGATGACGGTGAAGCCGGCCTCCACCATCAGGTCCAGGTCGGTCTTGAGCCGGTCGTACGGCTGGTACTCGTGGTAGTAGGCAGCGCCGAACAACACCCGCGGGGGCAGGACCGCCATCGAGAACCTCCGTGGGTGCGAGCCGATCTTCGGACGCTGACCGAGATCATTCGGACGCTCGCCCAGTGCCGCAACGGCATTCGACTCGATTCGACGGTCGATGCGAACGCCGTCTTGACCGCCGATGGCCGAATCAGGACTCTGGGAGCGCTCCCAGAACCGTCGACGAGGACGTGGTGCGGATGGCAAGCAGGCTTCTCCTGGTGACCGTGCTCGTCGCGGCCTGCCTGCCCGCGGTGGTCGGCACGGCGGCCGGCGCACCGGAAGCCACCGTCGTGGTCAACGCGAAGGCGGGGCTCGCGACCGTGCCGGACACCGCGATCGGCGCGAACCACGCGATCTGGGACAGCCAGCTCGGCACGAACGCGGTGAACGACCTGCTCGGCGACGCCGGCGTGCGGATGATGCGCTACCCCGGCGGTTCGTACGGCGACATCTACCACTGGCAGACCCACACGGCTCCCGGCGGGTACGTGGCACCGGACACCGGCTTCGACACCTTCATGGCCGGGGTGCGCAGGGCACAGGCACAGCCGATCGTCATCGCCAACTACGGCACCGGTTCGCCGCAGGAAGCCGCCGACTGGGTGCGGTACGCCAACATCACCAAGGGCTACGGCGTGAAGTACTGGGAGATCGGCAACGAGCTCTACGGCAACGGCCACTACGGTGCGAACTGGGAAGCCGACGACCACGCGGACAAGAGCCCGGCCGGGTACGCCAGGGAGACCGTCGCGTTCGCCCAGGCCATGAAAGCCGTCGACCCCACCGTGAAGATCGGCGCGGTGCTCA
The DNA here is from genome assembly GCF_040611995.1 of Lentzea sp. NPDC006480. Lineage (NCBI taxonomy): Bacteria > Bacillati > Actinomycetota > Actinomycetes > Pseudonocardiales > Pseudonocardiaceae > Lentzea > Lentzea sp. NPDC006480. Next base: position 3,042 of record NZ_JBEXPJ010000157.1, on the reverse strand, counting down.
CCACACCCGCGAACTGGCCGGACGCCGTCGTCGGCACCGGAGACGCCGCGAGCTGGAACCAGACGGTGCTGTCGATCGCGGGCCCGTACGTGGACTTCGTGATCGTGCACTGGTATCCGGGCGGGTCGACGACGGAGCAGGCGCTGGCGAGCACGGACCAGGTCACCGACATGATGTACCTGCTGCGTCAGCAGATCAGCCGGTACGCCGGGCCGGACGCGGGCCGCCTCGGCATCGCCATGACCGAGCTGAACACGACGTACGGCCGCAACACCCAGCCGGGCGCGTTGTTCGCGGCGGAGGCCTACACCTCGTTGCTGGAGAACGGTGTCTTCAACGTCGACTGGTGGAACGTCCACAACGGACCCGGCAAGGCGTCCACCGTGGGCGGTCAGCCGGACTTCGACGACTTCGGGCTGCTGTCCAGCGGAGGATGCCTGGAGGGCGGCGCCTGCGAGCCGCCGCTGAACACGCCGTTCGCGCCCTACCACGCGCTGAGGATGCTGAGCCTGTTCGCCCGCCCAGGTGACCAGCTCGTCCGGGCCGGCTCCGGCGACCCGTCGGTCAGAGCGCACGCGGCACGCCGGCCGAACGGCGACCTCGCGGTCATGCTGCTCAACTCCGACGAGAACAACCCGCACACGGTCGCCATCGACTACGCCGGCTACACACCTTCCGCTGCCACGCCGACCGTGCACACGTTCACCAACGGCGCGACCGCTGTCGTGACGTCGACCGATGGCACCGCGACCAGCCGGACGCTGCCGCCGTTCTCACTCACGACGCTGATCCTGCACCCGGCCGGCACGGCCGGACTTCCCGCCGCACCAGGACAACCCACCGGATCGACCACCGACCGGACCGCGACGATCAGCTGGCCGTCCGTGCCCGGCGTGGTGAAGTACGAGGTCCACCGTCAGCTGGGCACGACCAGCGAGCAGTGGGGCGAGACGTCCGGCACCTCGTTCACCGCCGGAAACCTCGACCCCGGCACCAGGTACACGGTCAACGTGCTGGCGCGCAACGCCGCCGGTGCCGTGTCGTGGGCCTCTCCCCCGCTCACCGTCACCACCGGCAGCCCGGCCCAGAGCTCCTGCGCGGTGCGACTGTCCACTGCGTCCGACTGGAGCAGCGGGTTCGTCGGCGGCCTCGACATCACCAGCACGCAGCCGTTCTCGAACTGGACGCTGACCTTCGACTGGCCCACGGGCCGGCAGCAGGTGGGATCTGGCTGGAACGCGACGTGGGCCCAGACCGGGAACACGGTCACCGTCACCGGTTCCACCCGCATCGAACCGGACGCGACGGTCAGCGCCGGATTCGTCGGCAACTACACCGGCCCGAACATCGCGCCGGCGGCTTTCCGGCTGAACGGAACTCTCTGCCACACCACGCCATGAGCTCAAAGGAGAGCGGATGAAGCGGCGGCACAAGGTTTTCGGCGCGTTGATCTCGGCCGTGGTGGCCGCGAGCGGCATGGTCGCCATCAGCCTGGCGGCGGGCGGCACGGGCGCCGGATACCTGCACACCAGCGGCAGCAGGATCCTGGACAGCACCGGTGCGACGGTCCGGCTGACCGGCATCAACTGGTTCGGGATGGAGACCGACAACAAGACGTTCCACGGCTTGTGGGCGAGCGTCACGTGGCGCCAGCAGCTCGACCACATGGCGCAGCTGGGCTACAACACCCTGCGCGTCCCGTTCTCCAACGACTCGCTGAAACCCGACGCCAAAGCCACCGGCATCAACGACTACACCAACCCCGACCTGGTGGGGCTGTCCCCGTTGCAGATCCTGGACAAGGTGATCGGCTACGCGGGACAGAAGGGGATGCGGGTGATCCTCGACCGGCACCGGCCGACCAGCGCCGGCCAGACCGCGCTCTGGTACACGGCGGGCGTTCCGGAGACCACGTGGATCAACGACTGGAAGATGCTCGCCCAGCGCTATGCGGGCAACACCACGGTGATCGGCGCCGACCTGCACAACGAGCCGCACGCCGAGGGCACCAACCCGGCCGCGACCGGTTCGTGCTGGGGCTGCGGCGACACCGGGCGGGACTGGCGGCTCGCGGCCGAACGCGCGGGCAACGCGATCCTGGGCGTGCAGCCGAACTGGCTGATCTTCGTCGAGGGCGTGAGCTGCCCGAGCGGCGGACTGTCGAACGTGTGGGACGGCGACCCGTCCAACGACGAGGACTGCGGCTGGTGGGGCGGGAACCTGTCGAAGGCGGGCCAGTTCCCGGTGCGCCTGTCCGTGCCGAACCGGCTGGTCTACTCCCCGCACGAGTACGCCACCTCGGTCTACAACCAGCCGTGGTTCAGCGCGCCCGACTACCCGGCGAACATGCCGGGGATCTGGGACAAGTACTGGGGTTACCTGCACAAGCAGAACATCGCGCCGCTGATGATGGGCGAGTTCGGCACCACGCTGGCCAACCCGGTCGACAAGGTGTGGCTGGAGAACCTGATGGCCTACACCGGCTCGGGCGTGAACGGCATCTCGTTCACGTACTGGTCGTGGAACCCCAACTCCGGTGACACCGGCGGCATCGTCGGCGACGACTGGACGACGGTCAACCAGGCGAAGCAGAACATCCTGCAGCCGTACCTCATCCCGCCCACCGGTGGACCCGGCCCGACGACGACCACGACCTCTGGTGGCGGCACGGGCGCGTGCAAGTCGGCGTGGAAGCTGGACAACTCGTGGCAGGGCGGCTTCCAGGGTTCGCTGACCGTGACGAACACCGGGACGAGTGCGGCCAACCCGTGGACCGTCGCGTTCACGTTGCCCAGCGGGGTCACCATCTCCAACGGCTGGAACGGCACGTTCAGCCAGACCGGCACCACGGTGACCGTGAGGGCGCCGTCGCACAGCCCGTCTTTGGGTGCGGGTGCGGCCGTGTCACTCGGTTTCACCGCCAACGGCACCACGAGCGCGCCCTCTGCCGTCACGCTGAACCAGGCGGCCTGCACCACGTGAGACGGTACGCGGGGCGGGTTGGTGATAACGGAGTGGAAGAAAAAGCCCCCCCGCCATTTT
>NZ_JBEXPJ010000156.1:0-21947 GCF_040611995.1 Lentzea sp. NPDC006480 | reverse complement strand
GCCTGAGAGAGCGCTGGCAGGATGGTGGGGTGTGGACCATCGCTGGGTCGTTGGAACCCGTGCCTGTGCTTTCGCGGCTTGATCTGGTGCCTGCGCCGGTCGAGGCCGCGCTGAAGGAGCTGGACGGCGCTGACCGTGTCGCTGTCGCCGAGATCGACGCGTCGTTGGCGGACACCGCCGAGTTCTGCGCGCACTACGGCTCGCCTCTGGAAGCCTCGGCGAACTGCGTGGTCGTCGCGGGCAAGCGCGGCGGCGAGATCCGTTATGCAGCCTGCATGGTGCTCGCGACCATGCGCGCGGACGTGAACGGCGTGATCCGCAAGCGCCTCGACGCGCGCAAGGCGTCGTTCGCGCCGATGGACGAGGCTGTGGCGTTGACGGGCATGGAGTACGGCGGCATCACGCCCATCGGGGTGCCCGCGGACTGGCCGATCCTGGTGTCGCCGGAGGTGGCCGCCGCCCCTGAACTGGTCGTGGGCAGCGGCATCCGGGGCAGCAAGATCCTCATCCCCGGCGACGTCCTGATGAAGCTGCCCGGCGCCGAGGTGCTGGACCTAGCTCGCGTACTTGAGCAGTAGCTCGATCGCCTCGTCGACGTCGTCCGTGACGAGGATCCACTGCTCGGCTTCGCGGCCCTGCGCGAGCTTCTGCACGAGCGGCGCGGCCGGCACCTCGTCGGTCCAGAAGTCCTTGCCCAGGAACACCATGGGCGCGGCCGGGCCGACGCTGCCGTAGTAGTTCTGGGTGAAGTCCTGGAAGACCTCCTGGACGGTGCCCGCCTTGCCCGGCGTGTAGACGATGCCGCCGGTCGCGACGGTGAGCAGGCCCTCCTCGCGCACCGAGTTCGCGAAGTACTTGGCGTGCAGCTCGCAGGCCGGGTTGGGCGGCTCGTGGCCGTAGAACCACGTCGGGATGCCGATCGTGCGCGGCGTCGCGAAGCTCGGGACCTCGGGGAACGCGGCGAGCCACTTGCCGATCGACTCGTCGTCGTGCCCGAACGACGGTGCCTGCGCGAGGCAGTTGAGGACGTCGCGATCCGCTTCGCCGAGACGAACGCCCAGCGGCACGGCCTCCATCGCGCCCGGACCGCCGCCGGTCAGCACCGTGAAGCCGGACTTGCCCAGCGCGGCACCGAGCAGCACCGCGTTGCGGTAGCCGTCCGACCCGCGGGCCAGCGCGTGACCGCCCATGACCGCGACCGGCGAGCCCGTCAGCGTCTCGTCCAGGGCCTCGGTGATCGAGTGGTCGTGCAGGCGTTCGGCCAGCGCGTGCAACGGGTCCGGGTGGTGGCCCTGCTGTTTGCTGTGCTTGTAGATCACCGCGTCCGGGGTGTCGGCGTACGACTTCGGGTTCGCCGGGTCGAAGCCCGCGAACAGCTCAGCCGGCGTGTAGAGCTTCGACCGGTACACCTCGTAGGGCAGGTCCGGGATGACCGGGAAGATCAACGCTCCCGCGGCGTCGGCCCGCCGTTGCATCGTCTCGCTCAGCGTGCAGCCGAGCAGCAGTGCCCCGTCGATCGGCACCCGCACGTCCTCGCGAGTCAGGTCCAGCCCGATGATGACGGCTTTGCGCAGGTCAGGCTCTGCCCGCAGCTGCTCGAGGTCGGTGATTTCGATCCGCACGAGAAAAAGCCTATGCCTCGGGCGAACCAACGTGCCGTGGAATCCGAATGAGTAGTGGGAACCAGAGGTCCGCTCGCCACCCCGACGAGCGGCCGCGGGCCGCGCTGCCCACGAAAGGTTCCCCCGCAATGGCCACCGAAATGCTGACCGGCTGCGCCGCCCGTGGCGCCCGAGTGGTAGATCCCCACCGCGTCGAGTACCTGGACTGCGGCGGTTACGGAGTTCCGCTGCTCGGCCACGCCCACCCGGCTGTGGTGCAGGCGGTGGTCGGCCAGGTGCGCCGGCCGTCACTGCTGGACCGCCTCATGCTCGACCTGGTCACGCCCAACGGCCTCGACCATGTGCACACGTTCCCGTCGGCTTCCGAAGCTGCCCAGTTCGCCGTGGCACTCGCACAAGCCAATGGCCGCCCACGAGTGTTGACGACCGGCGAAGTCCCGTACGGCGGCATCGACTCGTTGCGTGCCGTCCTGGCCTCCGGACCTCCAGCGTGCGTACTCGTCGAACCGGTGCGTGGCGCGTCCCTTCCACCTGACGGCTATCTGCGCGCGATCTCCGAGGTCTGCCGCGAACAGAACGCGTTGATGATCGTCGACGAAACGCGGACGGGGCTGGGGCGCCTCGGTGTGTGGTGGGGCTCTGACATCGATGGCGTGACGCCGGACATCCTGCTGGTGGGCGAAGGCCTGTCCGGTGGCGTGCTCCCGATCGCCGCCGTCGTGGCCTCGGCCGACGTCGAGGTGCCGTTGTGGCGCGGCCCGGACGAGGTCTCGCCACTGGCTGCCGCCGCCGTCAACGCCTGCCTGCGCGTCACAGCCTCCGAAGGCCTGGTCGAACGCGCCAAGCTGCTCGGCGACGAACTGCTGTACGGCTTGCGAGCGGTCGTCGCGGGCAAGGCGCACGCCTCCGGACGCGGCCTGCTGCTCGGCGTCGAACTGCCGGACAAGCGCGCCGCCGACATCTTCACCGGCGAGCTGCTGCGTTCCCGTGTGCTGGCTGACTTCCGCGGCCGGACGGTGAGCTTCACCCCTCCTGCCGTCATGTCGGCCGCGGACGCCGGGTGGCTGGTCGAGGCCGTGGGCAGGGCCGCGGCCAAGATCTGACGTCCGCCCGGCACGCACCGCGCCCTCCTGCCGAGATCCACGCAGGGGTGCGCGGTGCGTCTTGTTCCAGTCCTGGCAGTGCTGTTGCTGAGCGGCTGCAGGTGATGCTGAAGGCTGAGAAGATCACCGACCCGGTCGTCGACGAGATCGTCGAGATCGCCTGCCGGGAGTGCTGGCGCGGTACCTGGGAGACCGGAGAGCCGGTGCGCGACGGCAAGGTCGACCTGCCACCCGAGCTGGAAGCCGGTGAGCTCGAACCGGGCCGCTGAGTAGTTCCGCTCATGTTGTCCGGTTCGCTGTGCGGGCCGTCTCCCCGTCGTGGTTTGCTCTTGCGCGACTGAACGGGGGCTGAGGGTGTACGGGAATCCGGACGAGCTGGACCGCATCGCGGGTGAGATCGAGAAGCGCGCCGAATCGGTCCGCACGCATGGCACGGACATGAACGACCGCGCGCGTGCCATGCAGTGGAAGTCGGTGGCGGCCGACCGCTGTCGCGACACCGTCGACGGAGACAAGCGCAAGCTGTTCGAGGCTGCGGAAGGCCTGGACGGAGCCGCGGCCGTGCTGCGGCAGCACGCGCAGGAGGTGCGCGAGATGATCGCGGCGATCAAGCGGATCGCGGAGGCCGTCGTCGGCTGGTTCAACAGTGCGATCGACACCTTCAACCGCGCTGTCGACGCGTTCAACAACGCCGTGAAGGACATCGCGAACGGCGTCGCCGACGCCCTCGGCTTCGGGGGCGGAAACCCGCCACAACCGCCGCAGCCACCGTGGAACGGCTGGAAGTGGGGCCCGGACAACCTGCCTCCGCACGGCGACAAGGCGTGGCTCGAGGTCGGCGACTACATGCGCGGCCAGGGAGTGCCCGCGTGACCCCGCCACCGCACCGGCTGATCCTGTCCGCCGGTGAATTCGCTTACCTGGTCGAGAAAACCGGCGCCGACCTGCCACCGGACTGGATGCCCGCCGCCGACGTCCACATCGGACCCGCCGAGGCCGGCCTCACCAAGAAGCGGGTCGTGACCGGCGTCGGCGACGAGGCAGAGGTCCACCCGTCGGTCGAGCGCAACCTCCAGATCCTCGCCGGGCCAACGGTTCTGCTGGACACCATCGCGTCGATCGGCGACAAGAGCTCGCACAGCGTCCACGCCGTCAACGGCCCGTTGGGCGCTTCGCTCTTCGCCTTGGGCGAGGGTGCGGTCGAACTGTCCATGTTCGCCTCCGTCGACCTGGGCAAGGAACTGATCCGCGCCGTGCCCGTGGCGGACCCTGCCGGCGCGAGCCTCGAATCACGCCTCGGCGGTGGCGAGTCCGAGCCGCTCCAAGGCCGCCTGCCTTTGGAGGCCTTGCAGGAGATGGGTGCCGCCAGGCTGTTCCGCGCCGCCGACCCGGAAGCCCCGGCAGCCGTGGTCGACGCGCTGAAGCTCACCGGCGACGAGGCGATTTTGGCTCGCAACGTCGCCGAGCAGGCCGACGGCGCCCTGCGCTGCCTGGTCATCTGGGCCAACGGCACGTCCCAGGTCAACTGGGTGCACACGGCGGGCGGCTGGAGCGGCCTCGACCCGGACCCGGACGGCTCACACCGCCGCATGGTGCGCATCGAACCGGCCGGACGTGAAGATCTGGGCACCTGGGTGGCGCCCGCGGTGGCGGGAGCACTGGCATGACGGTCAAGAACATCGAGGTCTCGGGCGGCGCCGGCGGTTTCGACGCCAAGTACGAAGATCTCGCCAAGATGGGCGACCTCACCGCGGACGTCGCCGGCGACACCCTCAAGACCGCGGCCGCCGGCCACAAGTTCCTGGTCGAACCGGACGTGCTCGCCTCCTCGCTGCTCAACCCCGGCGGTGTGGTCAAGTTCGAGGCGGCTATGGCGGTCGCCCTCGACGGCCCGAACGGCCTGACCGCCACCTCGGCGGGCATCGGGCTGCGCGGCGAAGCCTTGAAGGCCACCCGCATCGCCTACGAGATGGCGGACGAGCTGGCCGCGAAGGGCCTGGACGCGGGCCGCTGGTTCGCGGGCCTCGCGGTGGCGACCAACCCGCTCGGTGCCGCGGTGGTCGGCGGCGGTGCGATCGCCACCGACGTGTACCTGAACTACGACGGCGACTGGGAGAAGTGGCTGGTCAACCACCCCGGAATGGTCGACAACCTGGTCGGAATGACGCCAGGGATGCTCAGCGCGCTGGGTATTCCGATGGACCTCGCCACCAGCCTGGACCTCCTGGCGGCCACGTACCCGGACAGTGACGCCAAGGTGAGCGACTCGCGGACCTCGAACCCGGATGAACCGAAGAACTTGGGTGATCTGCTCGACGGCCTGGCAAGGCGCAATGACTCCACGGCGCACGAGGACAAGGACAATCCCGACCCGGCCAACCTGGACGTCCAGATCATCCGGGACGCGAACGGCAAGGTGACCGGCTACGTGGTGGACGTTCCGGGGACGAAGGAGTGGAACGCACCGTTTACAACAAAGGGCGCGAACGACCTGGGGACCAACGTGGATGCCATGGCGGGCAACAACACCGTGCTGCAGAAAGGCATTGAGGAAGCGTTGCGCAGGGCGGGTGCTCAGGACACCGGTGCCCCGGTCATGCTGGTGGGCCACAGCCAAGGCGGCATCGTCGCCGCACAGTCGACAACGGACCTCGTCGCTCACGGGTACAACGTGACCCATGTGCTCACCGCTGGTTCTCCGGTCGGGCGGATCGATGTTCCAGGAAATGTGCAAGTGCTTTCACTGGAAAACCGCAACGATATCGTTCCTCGTCTCGACGCGTCCGAGAACCCGGACGGGGCCAACCGCACCACGGTGCAGTTCGACAATCAGCAGAACACCGTCGCCGGAAATCACAAGATCGAGGGAAACTACGCGGGCGTTGCTCGTCAGCTCGATCAGGGCGGGAATCCTTCTGTGCAACGGTACAAGGATGGCCTGGGTGCGTTCACCGGTGGGAGTTCGTCCGAGATGCACACGTATCGCGTTGATCGTGAAGGCGAGCAGTAGAAATGACCATGTTGCGCGTGGCAGCTACATTGTCCGCACTCGCGATGCTGGCCGGATGTGGTGGAGGGATGACAGAGTCGGAGAAGGTCAACAAGGCCAATGACGAGCTGGGCAAGAAGATCGCTGCGGACTGGCAGGCCGTGCCGGGGGTAGCTGCTGTCAGGTACGAATACCGTCACAGCGTCAGTACTCAGGCAATCGGGCTGGATGCCGCACTGAAACCCGAGACGGCGTCGGACGCGTTGGTTCAGGAACTCATCGAGATTGTCAAGAGGGACTATTGGCAGAGCGCTACCGACCTTGTCTTTTCGGCGGCGATCTACCGTTCCAACGAGCTTCCTGACGGTCCCACCCAGGACAAGTCCACCATCATGTTCAACGGTCCGATCAAGATTGACATGTACGACAAAGCGCAAGTGGCCGAGTTGAACGCGAAGTACGGTCCGAAGCCGGAGAAGAAATGAGCAGCTCGATGACCCCCGACGAATGGCTCGCCGACTTCGAGGCCAAGACGGCCGAGCTCCAGCGCAACGCCGCCAAGTTCCGCCGCAACCTCGAATCCGCCGGCACGACCGTGACGAGCGAGGACAAGTCCGTCACCGTCACGGTCGCCTCGAACGGCGCGCTGCTCGACCTGAAGATCGAGGGCGACACCGAGCTGTCCGCGAGGATCATGGAGCTCACCAGGACCGCGCGCGAGCAGGCCGCGTCGAACGTGCTCGGCGAGTTCCGCCAGGTCGTCGGCAGCCACGTGAACGAGCTGGACACCGACGTGTCCGTCCCGGCGCCACCTGCGCCCCAGCAGAAGAAGGTCGAGCAGCTCGAAGAAGACCTCAGCGAGACGACGGTCTACCGCAAGGAGAGCTGGTAGCTCAGAAGATCACCGTCTGGTTGCCGTGCACCAGCACCCGGTCCTCCAGGTGCCACCGGAGTCCGCGCGCCAGCACCACCTTCTCGATGTCGCGGCCCTTGCGCACCATGTCCGCCACGGAGTCGCCGTGGTGCACGCGCAGCACGTCCTGCTCGATGATCGGCCCCGCGTCGAGGTCGGCCGTCACGTAGTGGCACGTGGCGCCGACCAGCTTCACGCCGCGGCGGTGCGCCTGGTGGTACGGGCGCGCGCCGATGAACGACGGCAGGAAGCTGTGGTGGATGTTGATCGTGCGGCCGGACCACGCGGCGCACAGCTCCGGCGGCAGGATCTGCATGAAGCGAGCGAGCACCACGGCGTGCGGGTCGTGCTTGTCGACCAGCTGACGCAGCTGGGCGAACGCGGCCTGCTTGCCCTCCGGGTCGTTCAACGGGAACGGCACGTGGTGGAACGGGATGCCGTGCGCGCGCGTGATGTCGCCGAGCTCCGGGTGGTTGGCGATCACGGCCGACACCTCGACGTCCAGCTCACCCGTCGAGACGCGGGCGAGCAGGTCGTAGAGGCAGTGGCCTTCGCGAGACGCCAGGATCACCACGCGCTTGCGGACGCCCGTGTCCGTCACCGTCCACGTCGACTGGGCGCCCAAACCCGAAGCGACCTCCGCGAACTGGGACCGCAGCTCGTCCACACCGAACGGCAGGGAGTCCGCGCGGACTTCCTGGCGCGTGAAGAACCAGCCCGTCTCCGGGTCGGTGTGGTACGCGGCCTCGACGATCCAGCCGCCGTTGTCCGCGAGGAACGACGAGATCCTCGCGATGATGCCGGTGCGGTCCGGGCAGCCGAAGGTGATCACATAGCGACGCTCAGGCGATGACACCGGCTGAAGTATTCACGGCCTGGGCAGCGCCGCCAACAGGGACTCGTCGCCGGAGACGATCGCGTGGTTCGGACGCGCGTAGACGGCTCGGTAGACCGCGTCCGCCCCGCCCGCGAGAGTGGCGTCGGCGTCGAAGGCCGAGTCGTGCACCGCGCTGAGGACCAGCGGCTTGCCCTCGGCCAGCGTGACGTCCCACGCGCGGCCCGCGTCGGCGGCGTGCACCAGGATCCGCCCGGTCGCGGTGACCGGAGTGCCCAGCTCGATCCGGCGGGCCACCAGCACGGTCAGGTACTCGTCGATGCCGTCCGCGGCGAACTCCGGGTCGAACACCAGTGCCGGCAGTTCGTGGCCGATCGCGAGCTCGGCGTCCAGGCGGTGGATCGACGTCTCGTGTGCCTGCCTGCGCGACCAGAAGGCGGCGCGGAAGGAGTGGTCGAAGGTCCACGCGGGACGATCGACAGGAGTCTCGCGCAACCGCTCCAGCAGCAACGAAAGCCCGGTGTCCCACCAGGAAAGCGCCTCGTCGAAGTCACGTGGCGCCTTCACCCATTCCGGACGGCCGTCCTCGGGTGCGGTGACGACCGCCCGCGCCGCCCACGTGTGCACCTCGGCCATGTGCCGCACCAGCTTCAGCACTGTCCACTCAGGACAAGAAGGAACCGGTGCGTCCGCGCCTGCCTTGATGGCGGCCGAACGCATCAACGAAGCCTGGGTCTCGATCTGCGCGACGTAGTCCACGAGACCCACACTAGGGCGCGACGGCCGCCCATTCGAGGGAGATTTCACCGAGGCGCCAACGACGGCGGTCGTCCACCACCGGCCAGCCGCGTTCGACCAGCAGCCGCGCCGACTCCACCCACCGCGCACGAGGCCCGAACGGGGCGAAAGGCGCTGCCGTGGCCCAGCACGCGTCCAGTTCGGCCAGCAGCGCGTGCACCCGCTCGCCCGGCACGTTCTTGTGGATCAGCGCCTTGGGCAGCCTCTCCGCGAGATCAGACGGCACGTCGATCCCGGAGGGTTTGCACGCCAGCGTGAACGTCTGCGGCCCGTCCGCCGAAAGAGTCACCCACGTGCACCGGCGCCCGATCTCGTCACAGGTGCCCTCGATCACGAGCCCACCGGGAGCCATGCGCGAGAGCATCGTGTCCCACGCCTCGAACGACTGCTCCTCGGTGTACTGCCGCAGCACGTTGAAGGCGCGCAACAACACCGGCCGCGCGCCGGCGAGTTCGAACCCACCGCGCCGGAAGTCGAGCCACGGCGGGTCGGCGACGGCCTTGCCCGCGTCGACCCGCTCCTGATCGATCTCCAGCCCGAGCACGCGCACGTCAGGCCGCACGGCGCGCAGCCGCAAAGCCATCTCGACGGTGGTGATCGGCGACGACCCGTACCCGAGGTCGACCACGAGCGGGTCGGCGGCGTCACTCAAGAACGACGAGAGCGTCCCCGTCATCCACCGGTCGACCCGGCGCAGGCGGTTCGGGTTGGTCGTGCCGCGCGTCGGCAGGCCGAGCGCACGGGCCCGGCCGGCCGCTAGCCGCGGTTTGCGAGCCATTCCGACGTGAACTCGCTCTCCTTGTCCAGCAGCACCGCGACCTGCTCGGCGATCACCTTCTCGAGCTTGCCGCCCATCAGCGGGATGGAGACCTTGACCTCCCCCGTGAGGGTGAGCTTCGAGCCCGATCCGTTGCCCGTGATGGTGAACCCGCCGTCGAGCCGCCCCGGCACACCGGACAGCGTGACCTCGACCGTGCCCGCGCCGGCCGCCCAGCTCTCGACGCGTTTGATCACCAGGTCGCCGCCCAGCAGCGACTTCGCCATCGACGGCAGGTGCTCGGCAGGCACACCCTGCTTGAGCTCGTAGGACGCCTTCCCGTCGGACGACGAGAACGACACGAGCTCGGCGTTCGTGCCGCCGATCGCGGCCAGCCGGTCCCGCAGATAAGTCTCGTCGACCAACGCGCCGAAGACCTTCTCCGCCGAATGGGGTGACGTGGTGTGGTGCTCGATGCGGCGTGCCATGTCGCGGAGGCTACCGTTGACGCCTGTGACCACCACGCAGTCCGTACCTCTGGCCGAGCGCACCACGCTCCGACTCGGTGGCCCGGCCGCGCGGTTCGTCCACGCCACGACCGCCGCTGAGCTGGTCGAAGCCGTGCGAACAGCCGACGCCGCAGCCGACGAGAAAGTCCTCGTGCTCGGCGGCGGGTCGAACCTCGTGATCTCCGACGGCGGCTTCGACGGCACGGTCGTGCACGTCGCCACCAAGGGTTTCCGGCTCGACCCGCTGGGCGGCGGGATCGTCCAGTTCACCGTCGAGGCCGGCGAGGAGTGGGACGCCGTCGTCGCCGAAGCGGTCGCGCAGGGCCTCGGCGGGCTCGAGTGCCTGTCCGGCATCCCCGGCCTGAACGGCGCCACGCCGGTGCAGAACGTCGGCGCGTACGGCGTCGAGATCTCCCAGGTGCTGCAGTCGGTGGATCTTCTCGACCGGCGCAGCGGCAAGGTGCACCAGGTGCCCGCCGCCAAGCTGGGCCTCGACTACCGCACCTCCGTGCTCAAGGGCACGGACAACGCCGTCGTGCTGCGCACCAGGTTCTCGTTGACCGCGGGCGGCATGTCCGCGCCGATCCGCTACGCCGAGCTGGCGCGCGTTCTCGGTGTGTCGCAAGGTGATCGCGTGCCGGCGGACGAGGCCCGCAAGGCCGTCCTGGAGCTGCGCCGCGGCAAGGGCATGGTGCTCGACGCCACGGACCACGACACGTGGAGCGCCGGCTCGTTCTTCACCAACCCGATCATCGACGACGCGACGTTCACCGGCGTGCTGATCCGCATCGCCGAACGCCTCGGCCACGACGTGAACGTGCCGACCTACCCCGCGGGCAACGGCCAGAAGAAGCTCTCCGCGGCCTGGTTGATCGAACGGGCGGGCTTCCACAAGGGCCACCAGGGCCCCGGCGGCCGGGTGTCGTTGTCCAGCAAGCACACCCTGGCCCTGACGAACCGCGGCGGCGCCTCCACCGAGGACCTGCTCGACCTGGCGCGCGAGGTGCGCGACGGCGTGCGGGCGGCGTTCGGCGTGGAACTGCACCCGGAGCCCGTCTTCGTGGGCGTTCAGCTGTAGGTCTGTCCGGGTGACTCCATGTGACGAACCGTGACGCGGCGTGTTTCATGGATGTATAGGGGCGGAACGGAGGTCGCCATGAGCTACCTCGACGAGGCCGCGCTGGCGGTCATCAGGCCGATCAAGCGCATGGTCGAAGACGAGTTCCTCACCCGGCCGGGCGTGATCGGCGTCGACATCGGCGAGAAGTACACCGCCGGTCTCCCGACGGGCAAAGCCGCGATCGTGGTCTACGTGTGCGCCAAGGGGCCGCAGCACCCGCAGCAGATCCCCGCGGAGGTCGGCGGCGTCCCGACCGACGTCGTGGCCGAGTCGATCGTGCTGCACCGCGCGCGGATCACCCGCGTCTCGGACGAGCAACCCGTTGCGGCGGAACGGCATCCGATCCTGCGCGGTGGCATCGGCATCGGTCCCGCGCGGTCGTTCCGGGTCGTCCCGCCCGAGGTCGAGAAGGCGGGTGAGTACGTGATCGCCGGCACGCTCGGCGCGTTCGTGGTCACCAAGGACGCCGCGCGGAAGGTGTTGGGGCTCACCACTTTCCACGTCGGCTGCGTCGACGACTCGTGGGCGGTGGGCGACGAGTTCGTGCATCCGTCCAGAGTGGACGGTGGGGTTCCCGGCGCCGACGAGATCGCGGTCCTGGATCGCGCGGCACTGGCCGGGTCGGTCAGCGCGGCAGGCTTGAAGATGGGCGCGCGGCCGTTCCGCGCGGAGATCATCGACATCGGCGCGATCACCGCCACGGCGAAGGCCGCCATCGGCTCGACAGTGCGCAAACGAGGCCGCACCACCGAGCTCACCTACGGCGTGATCGTCTCCACGGACGCGACGCTCAAGCTCGACTTCGGCGACGGGATCGGCGTCCGGACGTTGCGCGACCAGATCCGCGTGCATTCTTCGGAACGCTTCGGTGACCACGGCGACTCTGGCGCGGTGCTCGTCGACGCCGACAACCGCGTCGTCGGCCTGTACGTCGCCGGATCGGGCTCGACCGGGTTCGCGAACCCGATCGAGCCCGTCCTGCGTCAGCTGGACGTGGAACTGCTCACTCGCGGTGTGCCCGAGTCGCGACAGGCGCGGTAGCGGCCCCGGCGTCCGCGCATCCGGGATACGCCTGCGGGATGCCGCACGCGGCTGCGGAGGCGACAGGCACGAACGTGAGCGCCAGCACCGCCGCGGCCGCCATGGCGACCGTGGTCTTCCTGATCATGGTTCCCCCACTGGATCATGGCGGAGCCCCCTGCTCCGCCATGATCAGTCTAGAGATCGCGGTGTGCCCGAGTCGCGGAGGCTTGAGCCCGCGGCTTGAGCACGATCGTGTCGATGTTCACGTGCGACGGCCGGGTGACCGCGAACGAGATGACGTCCGCCACTTCGTCGGCGGTCAGCGGCGTGATGCCCTCGTAGACCTTGGCCGCGCGGTCCGTGTCGCCGCCGAACCGGTTGGCCGAGAAGTCGGTCTGGACCATGCCCGGCAGGATCTCGGTGATCCGCACCGGCTGCCCCAGCAGTTCGCCCCTCAGCGTCCGGTGGAGCGCCGACTGGGCGTGCTTGGCGCTCGTGTACCCGGAGCCGTTGTCGTAGGCCTCGACAGCCGCGATGGACGTCACGGAGACGATGTGCCCGTCGCCGGACGCGATCAGCTTCGGGATGAACGCCTTGGTCACCAGCAGGGTGCCGAGGACGTTCGCCTCCCACATCCAGCGCCACTCGGCCGGATCACCCTCGGCCACGGTCGACAGCCCGCGCGCGCCACCCGCGTTGTTCACGAGGACGTGAGCTTCGGGTACCCCGTCCGCGAAAGCGGCGACGGAGGCTTCGTCGGTGACGTCCAGCTCGATGGCCGTCCCGTCGATCTCCTTCGCGATAACGTGGAGACGGTCCAGGCGACGTGCGCCGAGCACGACGTGGAACCCCTCGGCGGCGAGTCGCCGGGCGGTGGCTTCGCCGATGCCCGCGCTGGCTCCGGTCACTACTGCGACAGGTCGATTCACGACCTCGATCGTAGGCGGCCGAACCGGGTGTGACCGACATCACTCGCACCCGAGGGTCCTGCTGCACGTCCACCATGGTGGGAGGTCGAAACCGTGAAGAGAACACTTGTCGCGCTGGTCGCCGGACTGACGCTGCTGACCGGATGCTCGAGTGTCGAGGCGGGGAAACCCAGTGCGGACACGTCACAGCCGTCCGCGAAGGTCACCCTGTCCCCGGTGGACGGCACCAAGGACGTGCAGGTCACGTCCCAGGTCCAGGTCAGCGTGGTGGACGGGACGATCGAGTCCGTCGCGCTGAAGTCGCCAGAGGGCAAGGACGTCAAGGGCACGCTCACCGAGGACAAGGCGGGCTGGACGGCCGCCGAGCCGCTGGGCTACGGCAAGACGTACAGCTACTCCGGCAAGGTCGTCGGCAAGGACGGCAGGCCTGTTGAGCTCAAGGGCTCGTTCACGACCGTCGCGCCCGGTACGCAGACCCGCGCGACGCTCTGGCCGGGCGACGGCCAGACGGTCGGCGTCGCGGCGCCGATCATGGTCAAGTTCGAGGCCCCGGTCGAGGACAAGGCCACCGTCGAGAAGGCCCTCAAGGTCACCAACTCGGCGAACATCACCGGCACGTGGGCCTGGCTCAACGCCCAGGAAGTGCACTACCGGCCGGAGAAGTACTGGCCCGCGAACACCACGATCAAGGTCGAGGCCAAGCTCTACGGCGTCAACTACGGCGGCGGCGCGTTCGGCAAGGCCGACGTGACCAGCGATTTCACCATCGGCCGCAACCAGGTCGTGAAGATCGACAACCCGACGCACCAGCTCGTGGTCCTGCGCGACGGCCAGCAGGTCGCCTCGTACCCGGCCTCGTTCGGACTGGACGCCGACGCGGAGCGCACCACGCCCAACGGCACATTCGTGGTCATGTCGAAGAACGACACGTTCTCGTTCGACAACCCGCGCTACGGCTACACCAACGTCGTGAAGAAGTGGGCTGTCCGGTTCTCGAACCACGGCGAGTTCATCCACGAGAACAACGACAACGCGGGCAACATCGGCAAGAACAACACCTCGCACGGCTGCGCGAACCTGCTGGAAGCCGACGCCAAGGCGTACTACGACTCGGCGATGATCGGCGACCCGGTCGAGGTGACCGGCTCCATCACGACGCTGCCGGCCCAGTTCGACTGGTACGACTGGCAGATCCCGTGGGACCAGTGGAAGAGCAAGTCCGCGGCGAAGTAGGACCAACGGGAATTCGTCCCCCGACCAGGTCGTTTGTACTCGTGTGCACTTGACACACGTGACGGCGGCCGGCGGGGGACGACTGGCCGTCCGTGAGGCAGGACCGCCGGACGCGCCGCCGGTGGTGCTCATCCACGGCTGGGCGCAGACGGGTGCGGTCTGGGACCTGCCCGACTTCCGGACTTACGCCGTTGACCTGCGAGGACACGGCGAGTCCGATGACTTCGGCGACTACCGCGATTCCGCCCAGTGGGCCGCGGATCTCAACGCCGTTCTGGAACACACCGGCCCCGCGACCGTCGTCGGATGGTCCTACGGCGGGCTCGTCATCACGGACCACCTCCGCGTCCACGGCACCAAGCTGATCAACGCGCTGGTGTTCGTGAGCGCGATCACCGAGATCGGCCGTGGCCGCCCGGGAGGCGCCACCGGCCCCGTGATGCGCGCCGCATTGCCGGCCGCCATCACCGACGACGAGGCGATGGCCGGCTTCTGCCGGGCCATGGCACCCGCTCTACCTGCTGAGACGGTCGCCGAACTCACAGCTTCCGCGACGTCCGTGAGCCATAAAGTGCGAGGTGAGCTGTTCCGCAGGGATGTGGGCAGCGCCGACGTGTTGAAGGCAGTCGACGTGCCGACCCTGATCGTGCACGGAACTCAAGACGAGGTGGTCGCCCCTGCCGCCGCCGAGTACTCCGCCGCCCTGATCCCCGGAGCCGAGTTGAGCCTGTACCCCGACACCGCGCACGCGCCCTTCCTGGAACGGCCCGCGCAGTTCCTCTCCGACCTGTTGCGGGTGGTCCGGTGAAGCGAGTAGCGGTGCTCTCCGTCCACACCTCGCCGCTGGAGCAGCCGGGGACGGGTGACGCGGGCGGCATGAACGTCTACATCGTGCAGACGGCCACGCGGATGGCTCAGCGGGGTGTCGAGGTGGAGATCTTCACCCGCGCCACGTCGTCGGACCTGCCGCCGGTGGCCGAGCTGGCGCCGGGCGTGCACGTCCGGCACATCGCGGCCGGGCCGTTCGAGGGGCTGGGCAAGGAGGAGCTGCCGGGTCAGCTCTGCGCGTTCTCGGCGGGTGTCTTACGCGCCGAGGCACGCCACGAGCCCGGCTACTACGACGCGATCCACTCGCACTACTGGCTGTCCGGGCAGGTCGGCTGGCTCGCGCGGGAACGCTGGGGCGTGCCGCTCACGCACACCGCGCACACGCTGGCCAAGGTCAAGAACCTGGCGCTGGCCGAGGGGGACGCGCCGGAGCCGCGGATGCGCGTGATCGGCGAGGAGCAGGTGGTCAACGAGTCGGACAGGCTCGTGGCCAACACCGACATCGAGGCCAGCGAACTGATCAAGCTCTACGACGCGGAGCCGTCCAAGGTCGCCGTCGTGCCACCTGGTGTCGACCTGGACAGGTTCACGCCGGGCGACCGTCAGAAGGCCCGGCACTGGTTCGGGATTCCGCAGGACGCGATCGTGCTGGCCTTCGTCGGCCGGATCCAGCCGCTGAAAGCTCCTGACGTGCTGCTGCGTGCGGCCGCGGAGATGCTGGTACGCGATCCCGGGCTGCGGTCGAAGCTCGTCGTGCTGATCGTCGGCGGGCCTTCCGGGTCTGGCCTGGAGCAGCCGAAAGCGCTGGAAGAACTGGCTGCGCAGCTGGGGATCGCGGACGTGGTGCGGTTCCTGCCGCCGCAGCCGGGGCCGACGCTGGCCGAGGTCTACCGGGCAGCCGACCTGGTGGCGGTGCCGAGCTACAACGAGTCGTTCGGGCTGGTCGCGCTGGAGGCCCAGGCGTGCGGGACGCCCGTGGTCGCGGCGGCCGTCGGCGGGTTGCCGGTGGCGGTCAACGACGGGGTGTCCGGGGTGCTCGTGCACGGGCACGAGGCGGACGAGTGGGCTGCGGCGATCGGCGGGGTCGCGTTGCCGCAGAGGGAGCACCTGGCGAGCAACGCCGTGGGGCATGCGCGACGCTTCTCGTGGGACCGCACGACTGACGCCCTGCTGACGGGGTATCAAGAGGCGGCAGAGGTGTTCCGCCGGGAGGTTTTCGCTTGAGCGTGGATGGTGTGATCAAGGCTTTTCTCGACGAGAGGGAGCTGAAGTACGACCGGAGCGAACCCGGCAAGTTCTTCGTGACGCTGCCGGGCACGAAGAAGCTGCAGACCAACGTGTGGCTGGTCGAGACGAAGCACGCGCTGGTGGTCGAGGCGTTCGTGTGCCGGCGTCCCGACCAGTCGTTCGAGGACGTCTACCGGTTCCTGCTGCGGCGCAACGCCCGGCTCTACGGCGTGCACTACACGATCGACGCCGAGGGTGACATCTACCTGGTCGGCCGGGTCGGCAAGCACGCCGTGACGCCCGACGAGCTGGACCGCGTGCTCGGTCAGGTGCTGGAGGCGGCCGACGGCGACTTCAACCCGCTGCTGGAGATCGGGTTCGCCGATGCGATCCGGCGGGAGTGGGCGTGGCGGGTGTCGCGCGGTGAGTCGCTCGCGAACCTGCAGGCGTTCCAACATCTCGTTTCGGACTAGTTCGGATATACGCGGCAACTCCCGGTCTGCCCGGATCCGTCCGATGGGCATGGGTAGACCAGTGCTTTGGGTGGGAGTCGCGTTGCTGGCCCTGGTAACCGCGGGGTGTGGCAGCAACACGAAGTCTGATTCGGGGTCGGCGGCGATGGACAACGCCGCTCCGCAGGTGGCGCAGAACCCCGTGGCGCCGCAGCAGAAGCCGGGGCAGGAGAACGCCCCCACGCCGGCGGCCGTGCAGCCGGTGCAGCAGCAGGAACGCCAGTTGGTGCGCACGGCCACCGTGGACCTGCGCAGTGACGACGTGCTGGGCGCCATCCGGTGGGTGAAGGACAAGGCGCAGGGCGTTGGCGGGTTCGCGGGGCAGGAGAACTCGACGAAGGAACGCGGGACGGTGACCGTGCGCGTGCCGTCCGCCGACCTGGACAGGGTCGTGGACGACCTCGGCAAGGCCAAGGTCGGCGAGGTGACCCGCAGCGAGATCCGCAGCGAGGACGTCACGGACCAGTTGGTCGACACCGAGTCGCGGATCGCGACCCAGAAGGCCAGCGTGGATCGGCTCCGCGTGCTGTTCGAGCGCGCTGGGACGACGGCGGAGATCGCGCAGGTCGAGAGCGAGCTGACCAAGCGGCAGGCCGAGCTGGAGTCGATGCAGCGGCGCAGCGAGTCGCTGAAGGGCAAGGTGGCTCTGGCGACGCTGACCGTGCAGGTCAGCGTCACGCCGATCACTCCGCCCGCGCCCGCGGAAGCCGGGTTCGGCTCGTCGTTCGTGGCGGGCTGGGAAGCGGTGGTCGAGGTGTTGCAGGGGATCACCGTGGTCATCGGTGCGCTGCTGCCGTTCGTGCTGGTGCTCGCGCTGCCGGTGGCCGCGTTGATCTACGTGCTGCGGCGCCGGAAGCGTGTCACTCGAACGAACGAAGCAGCATGATCAAGTTCTACTGAGAGTAGTCCTTTGTGATGCGCGGAACGGCTCGGGAGAGAGGGGGAGTCGCATCGAGCCGTCCCGCGTCAAAGGTCCCCGCTGCAGTGGATCCGTGGACGGGGGGAGCCTGCGGATCCCAAGCGGGCCACGCGATTCGACGGGGGATGACGAACCGCGCTCGGTGCCTCGCGCTCGTCGAGTAAGCGTGGGAGCCGACTCGCGGAGGCGGTATCAACTTCTCAGATACATCATTGCGTTCACAAGTGCTTGTATTACTCCATTCGAGTGTATTTAGACGCGCTAAGTAACGTATCTGTAGCGATTGAGCGGTCCTTGACCTGTTCAGTGGGCTGGCTCACGATGAGCCCACAGGCTGGGTGTACAGCGAGTGAATGAGGTCGCCGCATGGTCTTTCGCAGTCCGTTCCCCGACGTCGAGATCCCCGATGTGTCGCTGCACCAGCTGTTGTTCGGTGACATCGCCGACCGGGCGGACCGGGTTGCGCTGATCGACGGCATGTCCGGCGCGTCGCTCACGTACGGCCAGCTCGCCGGCATGATCGACAGGCTGGCCGCCGCACTGGCCGCGCGCGGCATCGGCAAGGGCGACGTGGTCGGCATCCTCAGCCCGAACACGCCGTACTACGCCGTCGTCTTCCACGGCATCCTGCGTGCGGGCGCCACGGCGACCACCATCAACGCGCTCTACACGCCCGACGAGGTCGCGCACCAGCTGCACGACGCCGGCGCGAAGATGCTGTTCACGGTCTCGGTGCTGCTGCCGAACGCCGCTCCGGGCGCCGCGAAGGCAGGTGTCACGGAAGTCGTCGTGCTGGACGGCGCCGAGGGCTACCCGTCTCTCGGTGAGCTGCTCGCGAACGACCACCCGGTGCCCGAGGTGGAGATCAACCCGGCCGAGGACATCGCCGTGCTGCCGTACTCGTCCGGCACGACCGCGCTGCCCAAGGGCGTGATGCTGACGCACCGCAACCTCGTCGCGAATCTCGTGCAATGCGGCCCAATTCTTTCGGATGTTGGTCCGCACACGCGAATTCTTGCGGTTCTGCCGTTCTTCCACATTTACGGCATGCAGGTCTTGATGAACAACGGCCTGTACATCGGCGGTGTCGTCGTGACGCTGCCGAAGTTCGAGCTGCCGGAGTTCCTCCGCGTGATCGCCGAGCACAAGACCGACCGCGTCTACATCGCACCGCCGGTCGCCGTCGCGCTGGCGAAGCACCCGATCGTCGACAACTACGACCTGTCCGCGATGAAGATGCTCTTCTCCGGCGCGGCGCCGCTGGACGAGGACCTGGCCGACGCGGTGAAGAAGCGCATCGGCTGCAAGATCGCGCAGGGTTACGGCATGACCGAGATGTCGCCGGTCAGCCACGCCATCCCGGACGGCCGCGAGGACATCTCGATCGGCACCGTCGGCGTGATCATCCCCAACCTGGAGTGCCGCCTGGTCGACCCGGCCACGGGCGAGGACGTCGGCGTGGGCGAGCGCGGCGAGCTCTGGTGCAAGGGCCCGAACATCATGAAGGGCTACCTGAACAACGCCGAGGCCACCGCCGCGACCATCGACGACGACGGCTGGCTGCACACCGGTGACGTGGCGGTCATCGACGCCGACGGCATCGTCTCGATCGTCGACCGGGTCAAGGAACTGATCAAGTACAAGGGCTACCAGGTCCCGCCGGCCGAGCTCGAAGCCGTGCTGCTGACCCACGACGAGATCGCCGACGCGGCGGTCATCGGCGTGCGCGACGCGGACGGCGAGGAGGTCCCGAAGGCCTTCGTGGTGCGGCAGACCGACTCGACCCTGGACGGCGACGCGGTGATGGCGTTCGTGGCCGCGCACGTGGCGCCGCACAAGAAGGTCCGCGTGGTGGAGTTCATCGAGGCGATCCCGAAGTCGGCCGCCGGCAAGATCCTCCGCAAGGACCTGAGGGCACGCGAACAGGCCTGAGATGCGGCTTTCGAGAGGCCCCGGCAGGATGCTGCCTGGGGCCTCTCGGCGTTGGAGGAAGGCATGAACGACTCGATCGACCAGCAGGTGGAGAACGCCGCGGGCAGTGGCGACCTGGACCAGCTGCGCAGGCTCGCCGCCGCCGGTTCGTCCGACGCGGAGGACGTGCTCGTGGAGCTGGCCGGCGAGCGCGGTGACGTCGACGAGCTGCGCCGCTTGGCCGCCGGGGGCAACAGCGACGCCCTGGACGTGCTGGAGGAGCTGGAGTCCTGAGCTGCCTTGCTGGTCTCGGCGTCCGATTCCTGCAGGTTGGAAGCACTTGCTGAGGGGTGATCAGGCGTCACCGCACGTCTGGGCCACGTTCGATGCCCTTCTCACCACTCGGCGCCCGCGGCCGCTCGCCGAGGGTGGTCGCGTCCCTACGGTCGATCTCACGGAAGTGAAGATCGACCAGTTGAGGGGTTTCCATGAGTCGGGGATTCGCACGTGTCGCAACGACTGCCGCCGTCGCGGCCGGGCTGGTGCTGGGAGTGGGTGGAACCGCCTTCGCGTCCCAGGTCGTCGGGGTGTACCCCACCCAGAAGTCGTGCAACACCGAGGCGGCCCGCCGGATGGTGCAGGGCATCGGTTCCGGCCATCCGGTGAAGCTCCGCTGCGAGTACAACGCCTCGCCGTTGGGCGGGGCGGGCGTCTGGTTCATGTACCAGGACTGAGCAGCGTCTGCTGCAAGGTGCCGGCCAGCCAGTCGCGATAGCGATCGGCTGGCCAGCCCAGCAGCTGGAACACGTGCGGCGACAACATCGTCACCAGCACGTCCGCCACGGCATCCGCGTCGAGCTCCTCGCGCACTTCTCCGGTGCCGACCAGCGCTTCCGCGAGCGCCCGGCAGTTGGCGCGCATGGCGTGCTCGCCCTCGTCCGAGATCCGCCGCATGTCCGCATCGGCACCGGACGACTCGATCCCGGCCATGATCAGCGCACCGGCCCGCTTCAGCACGGTCCCGTTGCGCGCCACCATCTCCGCGATCATCCGGCCCGCCGCGGAGGCCTGGAGCACCGCCGCGAACTCCGGCCGGTCGCGCATCGCCACCGGCTCCTCATCGCCGGCGATCGCCACGTTCAGGGCGTCCTGGAAGATCTCGACCTTGTTCTTGTAATGCGTGTACACGGTCCGCTCGGACACGCCCGCCTCAACAGCGATCTTCTTGATCGACGTCGCGACGAACCCGTCCCGCGCGAACAGCCGGTGGCCCGCGTCCCGCACCAGCAGGCGCGTGGCGGCCGCCCCCTGCTCCCGCAGCGGTGAGCTGTACGAACGCTTGACTTCCTCACTCATCGAGCGCAGTCCAACCGCATTCGTTGCACAGTGTCTGCACTCAAAATCCGGGGGCAGTGATGGCGCAGCTCAGAGGCATCAGAGGCGTGAAGATCCCGGTGACCGACCTCGCCAGGAGCATCGACTGGTACGGCGAGGTGTTCGGTTTCGAGGTCGAGTGGGAGTTCGCCGACGCGGACGAGGTCGTGCGCGGTGTCGTGGGCAAGGTGAGCAACGGAGCCACCGGGCTCGCCCTCCGCCTCAACCCGGAGAAGGCGCGGGCGATCGCCGGGTTCGACCCGGTCAACTGGGCCGTGGAGACCAGAAAAGACCTCCAGGAGTGGATCGAGCACCTCGACGAGCTGGGCATCGGCCACTCGCCGGAGATCGAGGCGAGCATCGGCTGGCTGCTGGTCTTCAACGACCCGGACGGCCTGGAGATCCACGTCTACACCGACGAGTCCCATGGCGTGGATCACGGTGACCGGCCGGGGTACGGCAGGAGGGTCGACATGGCAGGCTAGCTGCCATGTCTGTCGGAACCTTGGTGCTGCTCCGCCACGGCGAGAGCACGTGGAACGCGGAGAACCTGTTCACCGGATGGGTGGACGTTCCCCTGTCGGAGAAGGGCGAGCGGGAGGCCCGCCGCGGCGGCCAGCTGCTCAAAGAAGCCGGTGTGCTGCCGGAGATCCTGCACACCAGCCTGTTGCGCCGGGCGATCATGACCGCGAACCTCGCGCTCGATGCCGCCGACCGGCACTGGATCCCGGTCAAGCGCGACTGGCGCCTCAACGAGCGCCATTACGGCGCGTTGCAGGGCAAGAACAAGAAGCAGACGCTGGAGGAGTTCGGCGAGGAGCAGTTCATGCTCTGGCGCCGGTCCTACGACGTCCCGCCGCCGCCCATCGAGCCCGGCAGCGAGTACTCCCAGGACACCGACCCGCGCTACGCGGACCTCGGCCCCGACCTGCCGCTGACCGAGTGCCTGCTCGACGTCGTGAAGCGCATGCTCCCGTACTGGGACGAGGTGATCGTGCCGGACCTGCGCACCGGCAAGACCGTCCTCGTGGCCGCGCACGGCAACTCGCTGCGCGCGCTCGTGAAGCACCTCGACGGCATCTCGGACGAGGCCATCGCTGGCCTGAACATCCCCACGGGCATCCCCCTGCGCTACGACCTCGACGAGGACCTGAACCCCCTGAAGCCGGGTGGCGAATACCTCGACCCGGACGCCGCCAAGGACGCCATCGCGGCAGTCGCGAACCAGGGCCGTTAAAACGTCACGCGGGGGCCCCGCGTTTCCTTCCGGGAAACGCGGGGTCCCCCCGTGTCAGTTCGACAAAAGGATAAACGAGACCGGGGGGGGGACGCCGGGGGGCCCGGG